>NZ_DAORXT010000026.1:0-32845 GCF_035371925.1 Acetivibrio sp.
TTTTCACTTCCCTGGCCATATCGTCAAATTTATCCGATATTTCCTTCACTTTTCCTGCTACTCGTGTCATCTCTTCAGGTGTTATTTTTATCTGCATATCTATCTTCAGCCCCCTACATGCAAAACCGATTTAATTTACAGTTGTGAAAATTATACCATTAGATATCTTTGAATTCAATAAATATACAAAGGCATTGTAAGATGTTAAAAACCTTGCATTCAAGGAAATCAAAGGTTTTCCTCCTGATAAGAATCATAAAGATAATACATAAAAATTTTTTATGTTAATATTATGGACGAGAAAGAAAAATACACCAAAATAATTTTTAGAGCACAAAAAAAGGACTGCGACCATAAGTCACAGCCCACAAACTCTACAGCTCAGTTTAGCTAAAAAACTCATCATACAACGCCTTTACCGCTTTAACATTATCTTCAGCCTTTATACCAAACATCATACTTACTTCCGATGAACCTTGATTTATCATTTCTATGTTTACATTTGCTTTTGCCAAAGCTCCACAAGCTCTTGCCGCAATTCCCACCGTACTCATCATGCCTTCGCCTACAATCATAACCAGAGCACGGTCATATCCTATCTTTATGTCGTCAACCTTCAATTCATCCTTTATCCTTCTCACTATACGTTCTTCCTTGGCTTTGTCAAACTGCTTCTGTTCGATTATAATAGACATATTGTCAATTCCGGATGGAATGTGCTCATAGGACAGCCCTTCATCTTCCAAAATACTAAGTACTTTTCTTCCAAAGCCAATCTCTCTGTTCATCATGTATTTGCTTATATAAATACTGCAGAATCCTGTACCGCTTGCTATTCCGATAACAGGACCATTATCCGGTTTCCTTGTCGGTGCAATGGTTGTACCGGGCGCAGACGGGTTATTGGTATTTTTAATGCATACTGGAATCTCCATTCTGTAAACCGGTTCAAGAGTCTCTTCATGAAGCACTGAAAAACCGGAATAGGAAAGCTCCCTCATTTCTCTGTATGTAAAAGTTGAAATCGGTCTCGGATTCTCAATAATGTTGGGATTAGCAGCAAAAACCGCGTCAACATCCGTAAAGTTCTCATACACATCAGCCTTTACCGCTGCTGCAAGTATTGCCCCAGTTATGTCAGAACCTCCTCTTGGGAATGTAACAACATCCCCCTTCTTTGAATATCCGAAAAATCCAGGGAAAATCATAATTTTATCCCTCTCCCTCAAAAGTTTTAAATTCTCATACGATTCCGGCAATACTCGTGCATTTCCATACTCTTCGCTCAGTAAAAGTCCCGCATCTTTAGGATTTACATACTCTGCATTAATCCCCTTGCTTATAAGATACGCTGCAACCACCTTTGCATTGTTATCCTCTCCTGCCGCCTTCATGGTGTCCATGAATTTATCCTTGTCGCCGTTGCTGCACTCAAGCCTTTTTTTCAGGTCATCGGCAATCATTTCCGTAACATCTGGTGAAAGTTCAAGACCTTTTACAATATCGTCAAATCTATCAATAACAGCCTGAAGCTCATCATCCGCTTTACCTTCTTTGTAATATTTATCAGCCAAAGCAATCAAAAGATCTGTAACCTTTGTATCATCCTTGCTGCGCTTACCCGGAGCAGAAACAACAATCAGCCGTCTGTCCTTGTCACTCAAAACTATATCGCACACTTTTCTTATTTGATTCGCATCCGCCAATGACGAACCGCCAAATTTAGTAACTTTCATAAATAAAACCTCCAATTCAGATTTAGCCAAACTTATCAATAGACTTAAAATAATTAATCCTACTATTATTATAATTATCTAATTTTGCTTATGTTAATATGCACCAAGCAATAATATCAATCCAAAATCCTTATGATATTTGCCACCTGTTTTACAGCCTTATTCTCTTTTAACAGCTCAAGAGCATTGCAATGGTCCTTTTCAAAACCGCAAGCAGTAACAAATGCTACTTCGTCTTCCACGCTTATATCACAAGCTTTTACCCATTCAACATTTCCAAACGTATTTTCCACGGCTTTTCGCGCCTCAAGCTCATCTTCCACCTTCAACCTTACGAAATATCTTGACTTAGTCTCTCCAAAATCGATAACGTTGTTGCCTTCTTTGACACCCCAGTCATAATTGCTGCTAGTGCCCCAATGCTTCACAATTTCAATGACATCTGCCACAACCGCACTCGCTGTCGGAAGCTTTCCGGCTCCCGGGCCATAAAACATTGCCTCTCCAATTGCATCGCCCTTTACAACAATCGAATTAAAAACATCCTCAACATTGTGAAGGGGATTTTTGTTACTTACTATTGCAGGCGTTACCCTTGCCACAATGCCGTCTTCGATTTTTTCGCTGAGCGCAATAAGCTTAACGGTTGAATCCATGCTTTCAGCATACTTCATATCAACAAGACTTATCTTTGTTATACCTTCCGTATATATTTTTCTATAATCAACAAACTCATTATATGCAATGGATGAAAGTATCGCAATTTTCCTGCAGGCATCATGTCCTTCAATATCTGCTGTAGGATCCGCTTCTGCATATCCTTTGCTTTGAGCCTCTTTTAAAGCCTCTTCAAAATCTTTTCCCTGTTTTTTCATTTGGGTTAATATGTAGTTTGTAGTTCCGTTGAGTATTCCAATTATGCTGTATATTTCATTTGCAGCAAGGCAACGGTTCAGAGGCCTGATAATAGGAATTCCCCCTCCGACACTTGCTTCAAACAGGTAATTTACCCCATTGTCCTTTGCAAGCTTTAAAAGCTCCGGTCCATGGGTTGCAACCAATTCTTTGTTTGAGGTTACAACACTTTTTCCTCTGCTTAAAGCCTCCTTTGTAAATTGGTATGCAGCACCTATACCGCCGATAGTCTCAACAACTATTCCTATGGTCGGGTCATTAAAAATTTCATCCGGATCCTTTGTAAACAAATCCCGGTCAGGATTGTCCGGAAAATCCCTTATATCCAGTATCTTCTTTACGCAAATCTCCTGATATGCTTTTTTTGCTATGCTGACACTGTTCTTTTTGATAATCTCCACAACTCCGGAGCCAACTACTCCATATCCCAGCACCGCAATATTAATCATAAAAAAAACCCCCTCTATTCTCTTGCGAGTATCTCTTGTCTTTTTACTCCTTCTATACTGCTTATATCATCCAATAAATCCTTTATGTCTCTTGTCATCTGTCCCGTCTCTATTGTTATAGTAACATCTGCCAAGCCGTTTATGGGTATGTTTTGATTAATTGTGATAATGTTTGCTTTTGAATCGGCAATCCTGTTTATAATACTTGACAGGATTCCGGCATAATCCTCCAAGGTAAAAAAAAGAGTTATAACCTTTCCCCGTGAAGTCTCATAAAAAGGAAATATATGGTCTTTATATTTATAATAGGCGCTTCTGCTGATGCCTACTTTGCGGACAGCTTCATTTATGTTTTTGATTGCTCCACTGGACAATATCTTTTTGGCTTCAACAACCTTTAAAAAAACTTCAGGTAAAACTGAAGCATCCACCAAATAATATTTTGATGTGTTCTTCATACTCCCCCTCCGTGTCCTCGTACCGCGAACAATTGTATTTATACTGTGTAATAGTATCATAATCCAAAAATAATTTCAAGAGGTTTGTTAAAAATTTAATAAACAAAAAAGCACCCCATAATTGGGGTACTTTCACACTTTTAATATTAACTACTCCAATTGCTTTTTTAAGGATTTAATCAAAATATATTGTACTCTTTAGAATTAAAAGTATCCTCAATCTCTTTTTGCATGGTGCCATAGTCATCCAGCAATACCAAAAATTTCTCTACCACTTGGGAATCAAATTGAGTTCCGGAGTTTGCTATAATCTGGTTTTTAGCCTCTGCCAAATCCAGCTTGGACCTGTACTGCCTGTCGGAGGTCATAGCGTCAAAGGCATCTGCCACAGATATGATTCTGGCAAGGAAAGGTATTTCATCTCCCTTAAGTCCGTAGGGGTAACCCCGTCCGTCTATCCTTTCGTGATGATATTTCACCAACGGAACAATATCCTTAAACATTGAAACAGCCGATAATATGTGAGCTCCTTTTACTGGATGTTTCTTAATTTCCGCATATTCACTTTCACTCAGCTTGTCGGTCTTAAAAAGAATATCATCGGCAATCCCTATTTTTCCTATATCGTGGAAAATCCCAGCTGTCTTGAGCTTCTCCAAGGATTCTTCGTCCAGATTGAAGCTTTTCCCTATCTTAACCGCATAATATGCCACTCTGTCGGAATGCCCTCTTGTATACACATCTTTTGCATCAACCGTCAGCCGTAAAACCTGTATTGCATCCAAATATCTCTGTTTCAGCTCGTTGTATGTTCTGTCCAGCTCGTCATTTTTCATGCTTACTATGGAATGGAGGTGTACATTATTTATCGATGTTGCCGCCTGAGCCGCATATATCTTGAGCAATTCTATTTCAACAGGAACCTTGTCGGTTTCAATGTAAACAACTCCAAGGGTCTGGATAGTGTCGCTCATAAGGGGAAGAATGATTCCGTTTTCAAGGTAAACAACCTGCTTTAAAGTCCTGGTACGTCCCATTTCTTCCAAAAAGGATGGGGCGAGCATTTCTATAAACTTATCCAAACTCACATCATAAGTTCCCATTCCTTTAAACAAGCTTTCATTTCTATTGTTCCATATAAGATTGTCTATAATAATAAATGCATTTTTGCAATTGGCAAAAGACATTATATGTCCAAGAATCTCTTCAAGCAATTCATCTATTGATTTAAGCCGGTATATGTCCGGTACGGTCACAAGAATTTTATTTAAACCGTCTTTGAAATTTTTAATGGTTCTTTTCTGATAGATTGATTTGACTGCCGATTCTATTAAAAGTATCAACTGGTCAAAATTATCCGCTTTCTCACAATACCCTTGTATATCAAGAGACTTTATTGCCTTAAGCGGTGGGGCTGCATCCTTGTAACCAGTTAAAAGCAGTATATATATGTCCTTATTGAATTCTCTTATTTCTTCCACCACTTTGTCTCCCAGTATGGGCTGCATCAAATAGTCCAATATCATAAGGTCAAATTCTTCTTCCCGAACTTTTTCAATTGCTTCAAGAGGATTGCTTACTCCTGTATATTGATATCCCAAACGCTTTATAATTACCGACAGGGAATCTAGTATACCTCTTTCATCATCAACTACTATTATCTTAATATCTGAGGAACTTTCTATTTTGCCCTTTCTCACATTCTACCCTCCCTTAAAACTAAAAACCATACTGCAAGAATTCTATTAAAAAACAAATATGTAAAATTCAGTATGTTTATGTGAATCGCAAACTTTTTCATTATTTAATAAGTATATCGACTTTTTCACAAGATTCATTACAGATAATATAATTCAAATAATATATTTCAAAGACCTTTCGAATAAATCGGATTTATATATGAAATAATATAACGTGGCAATAAGTGTTCAAGTAAAATAACACGGAGGAAGATAAAAATGAAAAAAATTCGTCTTGCCGTAATAGGAACGGGAATGGCTTGGGAAAGACTTCATTATCCTGCTATTTGTGAACTTGGCGATAAATATGAAATAGTTGCATTGTGTAATCGAACAAAGAAGGATGCCGAGGAATTTGCCAAAAAAATAAATCTCGGTCTGGACAGAGTTTACGATGATTACAATGAAATGCTAAAAAGAGATGACATAGATGCCGTAGACATTCTTGTTCCTATTGAATCCAACTACTTGGTTTCTGAAGCAGTCGCAAAAACTGGCAGGGACTTTATTTGCGAAAAACCCCTTGCCTCCAACAGAGAAGATGCAAAAAAATATCTGGAGCTTTCAAAAAAGTACAATGTCAAAATTATGATAGCCGAAAACTACAGATACAGCGACGAGAACAACAAAATCAGGGATATAGTAAACAGCGGAAAAATCGGAGATGTGATATATTTTATTAAAAACAACATATCCTGTTTCCCCTGTGAAATGACAAAGGACACTTTTGCTGCCACCGAATGGAGACAGCATCCCAAGTTTTTCGGAGGCGCTTTTTTAGATGCTGCTATACATGACATTGCGGCAATGAGGCATATTTTCGGAGCAGTTGAGTGTGTTCAAGCCTTTGGAAAGCCACAGTCCGAAAGCTTTAACCCCTATGTGTCGGTAAATACCAATATTCTCTTTAAAAACGGCGTGATAGGTTATTATACGTACTATCCGTCGGGGGTCGAAACTCAAAAGCCGGCAGTGGGTTTTAGAATCTTCGGCACCAAGGGTGAAATATATCTTGAAGACAAAACATGCGGAATAATAAATGTGTCATACCGTGACGGCAGCTCGGAGCATGTAAACTTTATTCCCGAAAGGGGATTTTATAATGAGCTCCTAAACTATTACAACGCCGTAAACGGAACGGAGCAAATATCTGTAACCCCTGAAATGGAGTACGGAGACGTCAAAATGGTTTTTGACATTTTAGATTCCATATCTTTTAGAGAGATAATATATGTTGATGAGGAAACACCAAAAAGACAGTTGGAATTTATAGATGATGAAGTAAAAATCCATCCTTTCCTTCAGTAGAAAAATGGGCGCATTTTTCCTTTATATCTATAAATGCGCCCTTGCAATTTCATATTTTCCGCCATTATGTATGTATAAATTATTATGTATGTATGAATTGTTTAAGGCCGTTTTCCACATCCTTTCGACTGAAAGGTTTCGGAATATAACCCACCGCCCCGTTTTTTATGGCCTGCCGTATAACTTTTTCAGATGTTACTGCCGATACCATTATTATTTTACTGGCACAGCTTACCTGTAAAATCCTCTTAATCGCCTCAATCCCGTCCATTCCAGGCATTGAAACATCAAGGGTCACAACCTCCGGCTGCATTTCTTTTGCTTTATCAACAGCTTCAAAACCATCCTGGGCAAACTCAATATTGCTATACCCAATATCTTTTAGTGTATTGCCCAAAAGTTTCCTCATAAAAAAGGCGTCATCCACAACTAGTATTTTTGTCTTGTCCATCCTGCACAACACCTCTATTCTTTTTATATATTTATATATATGTCTATATATTTATTTAAAAACAGTGTTTTTAAAAGTTTTTCCCCTAAATATTAATTTATGAAAATGAAGATATAATTGACCGAGATTTTAGAAAATTAAATCACGAAATGCCGTACTACGAATACTTTACGCTATATACGCAATTTTGATTGGAGTCGGGCTTCACTTTTTAAGTGAAACCCGAAATTTAATCAATTTTTACAGACCAAGGATATCTTCAACCTGCTGTTTCATATCAAATTTACCACAAACCGTTTTGTGAAGCACAGGCTTCTTGTCAAGATCTTTCAATCCTTCCGGTATCTTAAGCCCGCACTCTCTTGATAAAATCTCAAGAAGTTCGAATTCCGTTCTTCCCTTTAACGCTTGATCCCCCAAAACTGCCTTTACCACACTCTCGTTAAACTTGAAGGGGCTTGCTGTTGACGCAATAACCGTCTTTGTCACATCACCGGTTGAAATTACATACTTGTCGTAGACATCAACACCTACAGCAGTATGGGTGTCAATGACATATCCATATTCCTTGTATATTGCTTCTATGGTCTTTAAAGTCTCGACCTCACTTGAATATCCTCCCCAGAATATATCGGATACTTTTTTCTTCACTGAATAATCAACAGTATATTTCCCGGTTTCCTTCAAACTGTTCATCCAGTTGTTTATCGGCAAAGGATCGTGTCCGGTAAGTTCAAAAAGGAGTCTTTCAAGATTGCTTGATATCAATATGTCCATAGACGGTGAAATGGTCTTTTTAAACTCCCTGTTCTTGTCATATACCCCTGTATTGATAAAATCGGTCAAAACATTATTGTCGTTGGAAGCACAAATGAGCCTGTTTACAGGAAGTCCCATTTGCATCGCGTAGAAGGCCGCAAGAATATTTCCGAAATTTCCGGTTGGGACAACAAAGTTTATCTTGTCACCCTCTTTTATTTCACCTTTCTTCAGCATATCCGCATATGCCGAAAAATAATATACTATCTGAGGCACAAGTCTTCCCCAGTTAATGGAATTGGCCGATGAAAACTTCAAATTTCCCTTCTCCATTTTTTGCTTAAGGTTTTCATCGGTAAAAATCGCTTTTACACCGCTTTGAGCATCGTCAAAATTTCCTTCCACTCCTACGGTGCAAACATTTTTTCCTTCCTGGGTAACCATTTGCATTTTCTGAACCTGGCTTACACCATCCTGCGGATAAAACACAATCACCCTTGTGCCATCGACATCCCTAAATCCTTCTAAAGCAGCTTTTCCGGTATCTCCGGAAGTTGCAACTAAAATTACGATTTCACCGGTTTCGCCAGTTTTTCTCAATGCCTTTACAAGAAAATGCGGCAAAATTTGAAGAGCCATGTCCTTAAACGCACATGTGGGCCCATGCCACAACTCAAGGATGTTGACATTTTCATTAAGCTGAACCAAAGGAGCTATTCTCTTGTCGTCAAACTTCTCATCGGTATAAGCACTGTATACGCAATCCGCTATTTCTTCATCGGAATAATCCGAAAGGTAATGCTTTAATATATATATCGCCCTTTCCTGATAACTCATATCAGCCATGGCACTTATTTCTCTACCGGTAAAACTTACGCTTTTTTCGGGGACAAACAATCCGCCGTCCGGCGCTATTCCCCTCTTTATTGCCTCAGCAGATAATACAGACTTAAATCCCCCGCGTGTACTCTCATAATACATTTTGCTTCCTCCTATATATCGTAAATGGCATAAATTCTAAAAACGGTACAAATAATTCTGTCATTGTAACGGCAAATTCAAGTACGTCCGGAAAAACAATACAAGTGATAAATCAAGCCGGCAATGAATTTTATATCACAAGACTAACGTCCGATAATATGATTCAATAGATTGTTCACCAACTTTAATAATATAATAAAATTCAAAAAAAATAAAGAATATTTTCTCCAAATCTATAAAATAGCTACGGGCAATTATATACCCCCAAGAATTCTCCTTAAAACATAAAAAAAGACACATCTTTCCACGTATTTTTCCCGGTACACCTTGTAAAGTGAGTAAAGTGCAGCCCTTCTTCCGGAATCAATAAGGTATTCTTTATCCTTGTCGCTCAATTCAAAATCCAGAAAAGAAATGTCCCCGGTATATATTCTGACAAGACAGCAATTTTTGTAGTACTTTACGTTGGGAATGCCGAAATCGTGTACAGCAGATATAAGCCCTTTTAAAATGTTAAAAGGTGTCATAATATTAATCAGTTTTTCCTTTCCCTTCAGCTCGCAAGCGATAAGCGGAACGGACATGGAAGGTTGAATAAGCCATAACGGCAGATTGTCCAACACCCCACCGTCAATCAGGTAATGCTTTTTTATACTGTTGCCTTCTTTCTTCAAAACTTCCACCGGCTTAAAAGCAAAAGGAACGCTCGTGCTCATTCTTACTGCTTTTGCCACTTCAAGCCGGTCAGGATCCATACCGTAATAGGAAATGTCATCAGGAAGAATTACAATCTTTCCTCTATTTGCATCCACTGCCGTCATTCTAACCTTGTACCCGTTTGGGTTTGACCGGTCGGGTTTGCCCAGCCTTAAATCCGCAAAGGTTTTTATGCCTCTTCTCCTTAATACTTTGTATACCCACTCTTCAAGATAATCTCCGTCAAAAAGACATCCTTGTTTGCTGTAAGTTATAACATTTTTTAAAAGATCTTTTCTGTACCCGGTAAATTCCTCATCTATTTCAAGAGGTTCGTAATTTGCAGGAGAATTATAGCGGCTTTCCCGTTCTATGTAAGGCATATTCAAAAAAGCTTTGAAGCTCTTATCTCCTCGAAGTAAATTCTTAGAGCTATATTCCAAATATTTTTTTATTACCGGTATTTCCCGGGAAATATCAGAAAGCTTCACTTTTTCAAAATTAAACTCATACAAGATTTTTTTCAACTCGTATGAGTTGTATCCGGCACCCATAAAAGCCCCTACCAAGGCCCCTGCAGATACCCCTGCAATATTTTTGAAATAAAATCCTTTCTCTTCGGCTACTTCAAACATTCCAATGTATGCAATACCCCGTACTCCTCCGCCTCCCAATACAAGATTTGCCAGCTTTCTTTCTTTATTCATATAATATTTGCCTTTCAAAGGATTATAACTATGTTATATATATTATTTAAAATCAATAAATATTAATTTCCGATTATTTTCACTTATCACTGAGTGTTTCGAATTTGATTTATACGATCCCTTGAATATCCTGCATATGCGGTATTTGGAAATTTGTTTACAAGTTCCTCATAAACTTCTAAAGCTTTTGTGCTGTTATTGAGTTCCTGGTAACATACCCCCAAATAATAGAGATTATTTACCGCATATCTCCAATTGTCGCTGTAAGAGCGGGATCTTTCAAATCTCTCAACAGCCTCCTGATAATTTTTCCTATTGTATAGTTCTCTCCCTTGATTATACTCATTTTGCGCAGCTTTGGGCATAACATCCTGGTATAATTTGTCATATTTTTCTTTTTCTATTCCGGTAAAACCTGCATTTTTCAATAACAATATCAAATCAGCCGCTTCGCGATGTTTGTTTTCCGAAGCATATTTTTCAATCTCAAGAAGTTTTGAAGCATTCAAATAATAATCAACCTGCTTTTTCACTTCTTCAAACATTTCATTTAATCCCTGGTATTTTTCATTTAATTCATCGTACCTCTTCTGGGCTTCATCCCTTTCACCGATAAGAATATCGTTTTCCTCCAACAATTGATTTAACTGCTCCTTATTCTCCTCTCTAAAATAAAATTTAAAGCTTAAGAGGAAAACCAAAAGTGCACCAATTATAAGCCCCAATAACAACCTCGCCGTATCCATGGGCTTGTATTCCCATATTTTCATCAGCTTCTTAAAGGAAAACGAACCTGCGCTTCTACCTGCAATTCCTTCCGAATCCGCACTTGCCCCTCTGCTACTTCCTCTTTTTTTCTTGGACTTTCTTTCCTTTTCCTGTTTATTTATGACAGACTCATAACCGGGATCAATTTCCTTTAAATATCTCATCGCCATTATACTGTTTTTCTCGGCATCTATAACCTTCTGAAAAGTCTGGGCTGCTTTATCGTTTTCCCCGATATACATATAGAAAATACCTAGTAAATTTATTGCTTCATGAAAATCAGGATTTAAAGAAATGGCCTTCTTAAGCTCAATTATAGCCATATCCTCGCTTTTTGCGCGAAAATCCTCTAAAGCTTTATTATAAAGCAGTATGGAGTTTTTAATATTGTCAGGTATGTTCGGGTTTGTCGCGGATAACTTATCCAAATCAATCATTGAATACTTTTGAAGCTCATTTTTAAAATCTATCATAAAAACAACCCCCGCATTAATTATTATACCTTTTAAAACAGCCTTGTATTAAACCCTTTGGATACACATTTGCCAATTTTAATACTTGCGGTCCAACAGAATGCTTCGTACTTCACCGATATAATACAGTGAACCGAAGGCACAAATCAAGCCGTCCTTTGGAGTAATCTCAAAACTTTTATCAACTGCATTTACAATTGCATCACTAATATAAACATTTTTACAATAGCCTTCCAGACTCTGAGCCAGTATTTCAGCAGGTAAAGCCCTATCGCTGTTGGGCGTCACAGCAATTACATGCTCAGCAAGCGGTGCACATTCCTCAATCATCTTGCCGTAGTCCTTGTCTCCCAAAATACCTATAATAAATACTATTTTTTTGTACGGAAAATATGTTTTTAAAAACTTTGAGAGAGTTTGAGCACCTTCAGCATTATGAGCCCCATCAATTAAAAATATCGGCTCTTTTTTGAGAATTTCAAGCCTTCCGGGCCATTTCGCATTAGCCAATCCTTTTCTTATCGAACTCTCGCAAATCTTGCTTAATCCCTTCTTAGCCAAAATCAGAGAGGTCTTTAGAGCCACCACAGCATTTTTTACCTGATGCTCTCCCAAAAGCCCTATCTTTAAAGACTTAAACCGTCCATAGTCAAACTCCTGTCCCTCTATGAAAAAACTTTTTATTTCTAAAGATTCAAAAGACACCTTGTGAAGACAGGCATCTTTTTTGCGGCATACATCTTCAAAAACCCTGTCAGCTTCTTGACTCTGGGGGTACAGCACCACATCGGTACCCTTTTTTATTATTCCCGCTTTCTCAAAAGCTATTTTATCCAATGTATTCCCCAACTGCGCCATATGGTCATAGCTTATGGTGGTTATAACTGCCGCCAAAGGAGCATCTATTATATTGGTGGAATCAAACCTGCCTCCAAGCCCCACCTCCAAAACAACGATGTCACAGGCCTTTTCATAAAAATATTGAAAAGCAACTGCCGTTACTATCTCAAATTCTGTAGGATGATTTGATCCCCGTAAAACCATCAGCTCAACCTTTTCCTTTACAAACCCGGTGATTCTGGCCAAATCCTCTTTTGAAATTTCATCATTGCCGACTCTAATCCTCTCTGTAAAACGCTCAATATACGGGGAGGTGTATATGCCCACTTTATAGCCGGATTCTTTCAATATACTGCTGATAAATGCAACTGTCGAGCCCTTTCCGTTCGTCCCGGCAACATGTACATATTTAAGCTTCTTATGAGGATTGCCCATCAACTCAAGAAGCTTACGAATGTTGTCAAGACCAAGTTTTATGCCGAATTTATAAGTTCCATGTATATATTCCAACGCCTGTTCATAATTCATATCTTATACCTTCTCCATCCAGTGCTTTGCAAAAAGGGGTTTATGCCTATTTTGCAAAACCCCTTTGCTGTACTTCTTGAAATTTAATACTATTCATCAATACCGCAACATTTTTTATATTTCTTGCCGCTGCCGCACGGACATGGGTCGTTTCGGCCAATCTTGGTTTTTCTTACAACAGGCTTTTTGACTTCTTCCCCATGGGAAGCATTAACCGGCTCTGCAACTTTCTGGCGCTGAGGCATACGGTTGCGGTCAATATGCGTATTCAGTATTATTCTTACCACATCCGCCTGAATATTTCTGTTCATCTCCTCAAACATCTCAAAGCTTTCAAACTTGTACTCTATGACAGGGTCCTTCTGACCGAAGGCTCTAAGCCTTATTCCATGCTGCAGCTGATCCATGTCGTCAATATGATCCATCCATTTCTGGTCCACAATTCTTAAGAGGACAACCCTTTCCAGCTCCCTCATAAGCTCCGGACCAAATTCCATTTCTTTTTCCTCATATCTTTTTAGCATGTTGTCAAGTATTAATTTTCTGAGCTTGTCTTTATTGAGGTCCTCCATCTCTTCTCTTGAAAGGTTTAAGGTCCCTTCCGGAACATACGCTTTTTCAGTATAAGAGATTATTCCTTCCCAATCCCAGAAATCCGGATGGGGATTTTCACTGCAGAACAGATTTACAATATTGTCCGCTATGTTCTCCATCATCTTTACGATGCTTTCCTTGATATTTTCGCCGTTCAGTACTTTTCTTCTCTGGCCATAGATAACTTCTCTTTGCTTGTTCATAACATCATCGTACTCAAGGACATTCTTTCTTATGGAGAAGTTCTTGCCTTCCACTCTTTTTTGGGCATTTTCAATGGCGCCCGTCAGCATTTTGTGCTCGATTGGCTGGTCTTCTTCCAATCCCAAAGCCTCCACCATTCCCATGAGTCTGTCCGAACCAAAAAGACGCATAAGGTCATCTTCCAGGGATATATAAAATCTTGACTCTCCAGGGTCTCCCTGACGTCCCGCACGTCCCCTGAGCTGATTGTCTATACGCCTTGACTCATGTCTCTCGGTACCTATAATAAACAGTCCGCCGGCTTCCACAACCTTTTCCCGCTCTGCATCGGTAATTTTCTTAAATCCTTCATAAAGCTCGCGGTATACTTTTCTTGCGTCTAAAATCTCCAGGTCATCGGTGTCATTAAATCCTGTGGCTTGATTGATAATCTCTTCTCTATAGCCCTTCTTTCTCATTTCCTGTTTAGCCAAAAATTCAGGGTTACCTCCCAGCAAAATATCAGTACCGCGGCCGGCCATGTTGGTTGCAATGGTAACAGCACCCAGTTTTCCGGCCTGGGCAATTATTTCAGCTTCCCTCTCATGGTATTTGGCATTCAGCACCTGATGAGTGATACCGCGTTTTTTCAGCATGGTACTCAAAAGCTCCGACTTTTCAATGGATATGGTACCTATCAACACCGGCTGTCCTTTTTGGTTGCACTCAACTACCTGGTTTATGACAGCATTAAACTTGCCCCTCTCATTTTTGTACACACTGTCGGGATGATCAACTCTTACTACCGGCAGGTTTGTCGGTATTACGATAACATCCAGATTATAGATGCTCCTAAATTCCTGTTCCTCAGTCTGAGCCGTACCTGTCATACCGGACAGCTTCTTGTACATTCTGAAGTAATTTTGGAATGTGATGCTGGCCAAGGTCTTGCTTTCTCTTTCAACCTTTACCCCTTCTTTTGCTTCTATCGCCTGATGAAGACCGTTGCTGTATCTTCTTCCGTACATCAAACGTCCGGTAAACTCATCTACAATAATTACCTGATCGTCCTTTACCACATAGTCCCTGTCCCTCTTCATAAGTCCATGGGCTCTCAACGCCTGGTTTATATGGTGGGACAAGGTCATATTGTCCGGATCCGAAAGATTTTCAACACCAAAAAACTCCTCCGCCTTTTTCACTCCGCTGGCTGTCAAAGTTGCGGTATTGGCCTTTTCATCCACAATATAATCGGCTTCAATGTCATCCGTCTGTTCTTTGTCATCGAGCTCCGTAAACACTTTTACTTTGAGCCTTCTTGCAAAAACATCGGCTCTGGTGTAAAGGTCTGTGGATTTATCCCCGACTCCGGAGATAATAAGCGGTGTCCTGGCTTCATCCACCAAAATACTGTCAACCTCATCCACAATAGCAAAATGAAGATCCCTCTGAACCATGTCTTCTCTGTAGATAACCATGTTGTCCCTCAGATAATCAAAGCCGAATTCATTGTTGGTTCCATAGGTAATGTCACAGTTATAAGCCTTTCTTCTCTCTTCATTGGTAAGACCGTGAACAATAAGTCCCACGCTCAATCCCAAAAAATTATACAGCTTCCCCATCCATTCACTGTCACGGGTTGCCAAATAATCATTTACGGTAACAACATGCACACCTTTTCCTTCAAGGGCATTTAAATATACCGGAAGAGTCGCAACCAGGGTCTTACCTTCACCGGTTTTCATTTCCGCAATTCTTCCCTGGTGAAGTACAATTCCTCCGATAAGCTGAACTCTAAAATGCCTCATTCCCAAAACTCTCCTTGAAGCTTCCCTTACTACTGCAAAAGCTTCCGGAAGAATATCATCCAAAGTCTCTCCTTCGCTTAGCCTCTTTTTAAACTCTGGTGTCTTTGCTTTGAGCTGCTCATCGCTAAGTGCCTGAATCTCTGGCTCCAGCTCTTCTATTCTATCAACAATAGGTTTAATTCTTTTAAGCTCTCTATCGCTATAACTTCCAAAAACTTTTTGAAATATTTTAAGCATATAAAAACCTCCAGATATATTATTTTTCATTTTTCTTTTTTAATGCCATCATCGGTCGCGTAAACAACTCAAAAATGAATGCAAACAATCCCAATGCCACAACCAAATCTCCGATGCTTACTACTCCCATTCCTTGACCTATAAACCCTGGCAGGTATATAATATCAGCTAAAAAACTCAGCTTTGTAGTGCTGCCGATAACAGCATGCTTGTTATCGGCACCGGCCAATATTATATCGGTTACTTCTTTAACGCCGGCCTTTTGCATTGCCTCAAGGCTAACCGGCATCCTTCCTCCGTTCACAAGCATTACCAGTGCATTCATGGATGCACCCAGTCCCACAAACCACAGGCCGATATATTCCCTGTTGAACCATAAACAGAGAAGAAGTAAGGCAAATACCAAAGCCTGAATAATAAAACTGTATTTTACGGCACTTTCCAGCCCTTTAATTCCTAAAATCCTTGTAACAGTCTGCAAGACAAATGCAATTATTGCCAGCCAAGTCTTGCGAAGCTTGATATCGGGAAAACTGAAAGCTTTTCCTTTCATCCCTTGGACCGCCAACGCCAAAATAAAGGCAAGAAGCATGACAGTTAGATAAAGCAAGCTACCACCTCGCACATAAACGCTATTAAAATGTCCCTTTAAAATCGCAAGAAAAGTATCGATATCAAACGATATGAGTACTATATACAGGGGGGTGACAAATCCGACATATACAGACTTATATCATTGCCATCCCAAGAACATGAGGTGTTTACCCCAATCCATTGTACTGAGGGAATATATAAAAAGGCAGTATAATCGTATTCTCTGTTTAAAAATGCAAAGCTGTAACTTTTTTTACCGTCATTTTCGGAGCTGTCCGCACAAATTATACAAGAAGAGCCCAAAGAATCCGGGCTAGTATCCTCAATACTATCAAGGTCAGCCTTTTCGGGCATACTATCATCCAGTATAATAAGATCCAAATCGATCCCATCATATCTATAAAGATCAATCAGGTATCCCGCTATATTTACAGTTCCGTCTGAAGTCAACGTTGACAAAATCAGCAAGCTGATAAAAAGTCTTCTGAACATTTTTGCTTTCCTCTAATCTTAATATTCCACAATATTTATTGTAACAATCTAATAATATCCGATTTTAAAAATATAATCAACCGTATAAAACAAATGTAGCTTTATCTTCTGGTAAATACCCTATTTTTTATTGTACATCCTGTCAAGAATGGTTTTATAACCATCGGCACCATAATTTAGCGCCCTGTTTATCCTGCTTATTGTGGCAGTACTAGCTCCGGTTTTCTCACTAATCTCCGTATATGTTTTTCCTTCTCTGAGCATTCTTGCCACTTCAAGCCGCTGGGCAAGAGCCTTTATCTCAGCAACAGTGCAAATATCCTCAAAAAAATCATAACACTCTTCTATATTGTCAAGGAGAAGGATGGCCTCAAAAAGCTTATCCGTCAATTCATCCCTAATTTTAGAGTTCATAACCGCCTCAACTCCTGTTAAATTCTAAAGCAAAAAAAATCCCTTTGCAATTACAATATCAGCTTTTTCAAAAACAGTCAAGAACCTTGCTGTCACGTATACTTTTCGTTTTTTAATATAAATTTAATAATTTTGTAACACAAATGAAAAATTTTATAGAATTTAGCTTGCACATATGTTATAATAAAGATGAGATTCTTTATACTCTTATTTCCTCATATATATGAGGTTCTTTTTTTGCAGGGTCTTTAATTTCCGTCAAAAGTGTGCTTTATTCGACTATTCTTTGAATTTTCCGGTTGTTTCCATAATATGCACAATAGTCTTACAGTTTGTCACTTTGCAAACCTATTTTTTGCTTGTGCAAAATTGATACATTTGGTTAATATAGTATACAGAAGCAACCTTTTTCACCCCTCTAAATCAACTATCTGTGACATTTCCTAAATTTACATAATGCATTTTGATGCTTTTTGATGAATATTTTGTCGAATTTTGTGATTTTATCACGTTATGTTTCATATTTTTCCGATTTGATGTATATTGATTATAGTAATTTTATTAAAAGTTACTCCCCTAAATCCCGTTGCATTCTCCCTTCTCTCATTGGAATGCACGGGGTCTTTTTTTATCTGTTGCTCCAATAATCCGGTTTTAAAATCTTTAGTCAACTATTTTCGTATACATTTAATGTCATAATATATATATCCTAAAAAATAATATGCTATACGTTATATAAATGTCCGGCGCAAAAATATTTATAAATTTTGTAATATCCAGAATCAATAAAAAATATTAATCGCAAAATATATAGTATAATATATCACAAAAAAGATTTATCACATGAGGAGAAAGTAATGAACAGCAAAATTGAAATCAATATGCCCAAAGATGTGAAATATATTATCGAAACCCTGAACAATAAGGGTTTTAAAGCTTATATAGTGGGAGGCTGCGTCAGGGATGTTCTTTTGGATAAAGCCCCAACAGACTGGGATATTGCCACTGATGCACAGCCTCAAGATGTAAAACTCATGTTTGACAAAATCATTGAAACAGGCATTAAGCATGGGACAGTTACTGCCGTCATAAACGGCTGCAATTATGAAATTACCGCCTTCAGGGCACCGTCATCAGTTAAAAATCCTTCCATAAAAGATGATTTGGGATTTAGAGATTTTACAATAAATGCAATAGCTTATCACCCAAAAGAGGGCATAATTGACCCATATTCAGGTATTGAAGATTTGAAAAAAACTGTCATCCGTGCCGTAAGTTCCCCCGAGGACCGTTTCCATGAAGACCCCCTAAGGATGCTGAGAGCCGTACGATTGAGCTCAAGATTGGAGTTTGAAATTGACAAGTCGGTTCTTTCGTCCATAAAAAGAAACTGCAAACTGATAGAAAGAGTAAGTCCGGAAAGAATCCGGGATGAACTTTCCAAAATATTGACCTCGGACAGACCTGAAAATTTACTTGTTTTAAAAGAGACCGGGCTTCTCAAATATGTACTTCCGGAGTTTGACAGATGCTTTAAGACAGAGCAAAATCATCCTTATCATATTTATAATGTAGGAATGCACACTTTAAAGACAGTGTCCCATATTGAAAGCAATCTTGTTTTAAGGTGGACTATGCTTTTTCACGATATTGGAAAGCCCTCCGTCAAATCCACCGACCGAAATGGAATTGACCATTTTTACGGTCACCCGGAAAAAAGCGTGCATATTGCAGAAAAAATCATGACAAGGCTTAGATTCGACAACAAAACCATAAACAAAGTCCTAAGACTCATAAAGCACCATGACCGTCGTATAGAGCCGCATTACAAGTCGGTGCGGAAGGCCGTAAGCATTATCGGCAAAGACATTTTTTTAGACCTTTTAAAGGTACAGGAAGCGGATAAAAAGGGTCAAAACCCTCAGTATCTGGATGAAAGCCTTGAGACTCTCGGCAAAGTAAGGGAAATCTTTTTTAGTCTTGAGAAGAAAGGAAAAATCCTAAGTCTCCATGACCTTGCTCTAAACGGAGACGACCTTATTGCAATGGGCTTTGAACAAAGCCGAGAAATAGGGATAATTCTAAAAGAGCTTTACAATATTGTGCTTGACAATCCTAAAATGAACACAAAAGAAAAGCTGATTGAGGCCGTCGCAAATTTGAAAAGCAAATATTATAAAACCTAATCTCAAGCGAGGTATCTTTATGATTGCTCAAACCTTTACCTTCGAGACCAAAGACAAAACAGACATTTTTGTCTACAAGTGGATTCCAAAAGATAATATCAGAGGTATTGTGCAAATCGCCCATGGTGTCGGAGAACACGGGAAAAGGTACAAAAATTTTGCAAAAGAGCTTGTAAAGTCTGGTTACGCCGTTTATGCAAATGACCACAGAGGGCATGGCAAAACCGCCAAAACTCCCTCTCAGTCCGATTATTTCGGAAACAATTGCTGGAATCTGATGGTTGAGGATTGCCGGCAGCTAACAGAGATTATCCGAAAAGAAAATCCCCATGCTGCTGTATTTTTCTTCGGACACAGCATGGGAAGCTTCTTACTTAGGCAATACCTTTATGAATATCCCCGCGTAATTGACGGTGCTATTCTGGCCGGAACGGGAATTTATGAAAAGCTCCTTGTCGATGCAGGAATTCTTATAATAAAAAGGTTTATAAACAAAGGAATAGACGAAAAGAAAAGTTATCATATAATAAATAAAATACTTTTTAAAGGCTTCAACAGTAAAATCGACAACCCCAAAACCAATTTTGACTGGCTGTCTAGAGATGACAAAACAGTTCAAGATTTTATAAATGACCCTTTGTGCGGCATACCCCGTTCAATCCATTTCTTCTATGATTTTTTATGCGGTATCAGGGAAGTACATAAGAAAGAAAACGTTGAAAGAATACCCAAAAGCATCCCCATTTTTATCATTTCCGGCGATAAAGACCCTGTAGGCCACTGGGGAAGCGACATTCCCGCTCTTGCCCACAAGTTTGGCAAAGCCGGCATAAGGGATGTTACATACAGGCTCTATAAAGATGCAAGACACGAGCTTTTTAATGAACTCAACCGGGCCGAAGTGATAAACGATATAATAGCGTGGTTAAACAGCAAAAATCCTTTGTCTTAAAATAAAAAAAGACCTTCATAGCATCCGTTTTTATCGAAAGAAAACAGATGATATGAAGGCAGGTTTTTTTTGGAGTTTATCTTCCAAAAGGTTTGCGCATTTAATTATTTTACTTTCTTGCGCTTGAGGCAATAGCTTTATTAATTGCATCAATATAAGCTATTGCGCTTGAGGTAATTATGTCGGTATGTGTGCCTACACCTGTATATAATTTTCCGTTTTCCTTAAGGGTTACGGAAACCTCTCCTAACGAATCCATTTCTTCCGTCACCGCCGACACACTGTATTTATATAATATAAGATTGCTTGCCTCCTTGATAACAGAGTTTATCGCTTTGAAAACCGCATCCACCGGACCGTTTCCGTTTTCTTCAGCTTCAAGTACATCCCCGTTGGAGTCTTTAATCACCACTTTTGCGCTGGGTGTCTCAATATTGCCGCTTACAACTCTTATCTTTTCAAGCACATATGTCTCTTCCACAGCTTTTGCAGCAGATTCGATTATAAGAGACTCCAAGTCCGCTGTTGTTATGTTCTTCTTTATGTCGGTAAG
Organism: Acetivibrio sp.; assembly: GCF_035371925.1. Lineage (NCBI taxonomy): Bacteria > Bacillati > Bacillota > Clostridia > Acetivibrionales > Acetivibrionaceae > Acetivibrio > Acetivibrio sp. The sequence goes on from NZ_DAORXT010000026.1 coordinate 20,822, forward strand.
CTTTTTAAAATCTTCAAACAATTTTGTAAGACGCTCTTCATCCAAGTCATATCCAAGCTTTTGAGCCTCTACTTTAAGAGCGTGTCTTCCCGAATGCTTACCAAGAAGAATAGTGCTGTCATCTCTGCCTACAACCTTTGGATCAATTACTTCATAAGTTGATCTTTCTTTTAACACACCATCTTGATGTATTCCCGACTCATGGGTAAATACATTCTTTCCAACTATGGGTTTGTTTACCGGTATCGGCAATCCCATATACTTACTTACAATTTTACTTGTCTTATATAACTGGGAAAGATCAATTCCCGTTTCAAATCCCAAATAATCCTTTCTTGCCGCAATATGGGTAACAACTTCTTCCAAAGCAGCATTACCTGCCCTTTCACCCACACCATTGATGGTACATTCTATCTGTTGGGCACCGTTCATAGCCGCAACAATAGAGTTGGCTGCCGCCATGCCCAAGTCGTTGTGGCAATGGACACTTATTATAGCCTTGTCAATATTTCTTACATTAGCCCTGATATTTCTTATGAGTTCTCCAAACTCAATAGGAGTTGAGTATCCAACGGTATCCGGAATATTTATAACTGTGGCACCGTTGTCTATTGCAGCTTCGATAACTTCATACAAAAACTCCAATCTCGTCCTTGATGCATCCATCGGCGAGTACTCTATCTCGTCGGTATACTGCTTTGCATGGTATACGGTACTCTTTACAATCTCAAGAACATCCTTCTCGGTTTTTCCCAACTGATGCTTTATTTGAATGTCCGAGCTGGATATGAAAATATGGAAGCACTTTTTCTGAGCGTCTTTAATCGCCTTCCAAGTCTCATCAATATCCCTTATAATTGCTCTTGAAAATCCGCATATATAAGGTCCTTCGACTTCTCTGGCAATTCTCTGCACCGCTTCAAAATCGCCCGGAGATGTTAATGGGAAACCCGGCTCAATAACATCTACTCCAAGACGTGCCAACTGTTTTGCAATATCCACTTTTTCCTGTATATTAAGATTTACTCCAGGTGTTTGCTCTCCATCTCTTAAAGTTGTATCAAAAATTCTAATTCTTCTCATTTTGATGACCTCCCTCAAATATATTGATTCTTACCTGTTCTGCATATGATTATGAAACCCGCGCGCGATACTGTTTTTCTTCAGTAAAAAACCCTTCGCTCCCGCAAAAGTATGCAGGGGCGAAGGGTCATTCTCCACGGTACCACCCTGATTCGGTATGAATAAAACCATACCCTCATTTTAGGTACTTGTTCGTACCAAACTGTAACGAAGTTAACGTCAACCCCTACTTTAGTTTCAGGATTGAAACTCCGGGACGAGCTATATATGTACTCTAATGTATCGGCTCCCACCATACCCGACTCTCTGTGACAATCAAGTACATTTTTTTCCCTTCATTGTCTTTTCGGTTATTCTTATACTTATATAATATATTAAATTATTTCTCTGTAATTGTCAATATAGTTTATTAAATTTTTTTGATTCCAATCGGATTGGTTTGGATTTTGATTTTTTAGCAAATAAATTCACTTATAGAAGGAATGCACCTATTCTTGATACGGTATCTTTACAATAAACTCCGTACCTTCTCCGGCTATAGAGTTTACCTTTATTTCTCCGTTGTAAAGGTTTACAATATGCTTCACAATTGAAAGTCCCAGACCGGTACCGCCCATGCCCCGGGACCTTCCCTTGTCCACCCTGTAAAAGCGTTCAAAAATCCTTGGTATATGCGCTTCGGGAATTCCTATTCCCGTATCTTTAACAGAAATAACAACCTTCCCATCCTCCTTGCATCCGTCAACCGATACCGACCCGTTTTGAATGTTATATTTTATTCCGTTGTCCACCAGATTCATTATCAGCTGTTTCATACGGTTTATATTTGCCTTCATCAATATTTCGTCTGCTACATTGTTACAAAGGCTGATGTTTTTTTCCTTTGCAATGTTCTGCATAACTTTAAACACATCATCCACCAGGGCTTTTAAGTCAAAAATTTCAAGATTTGTATCTTTCTGCTTTGTCTCAATTTCCGACAATAGCAAGACATCATTAATAAGCTCATGAAGTCTCTCTGCCTCAATATCGATAATATCCAAAAACCTTCCCGCCACCACAGGATTATTGATAGAACCGTTTTTCAGCGTCTCAATAAATCCCCGGATTGATGTAATCGGGGTTTTTAATTCATGGGTAACGTTGGAAACAAATTCAGTACGAAGCTGTTCCAGCTTTCTTACTTTTGTTATGTCCTGAATAAACACAATACCTCCGGAATTATCCAGGCTGCTGTTTTTCGGTCTTATGGGTGAAGCATTTACCAAAAGCACACGGTCATCAATTGCAATCTCGGTCTCCAACGGCCTGTTTCGCTCAATGGCCTCTTTTAAAAGAGAATTTATTTTACTGTTTTTTATATGATTGCTAATATCGTCCCCCACAACTTTTGCGCTAGCATCCAAGTTAAAAACATTGAAAGCTGCGGGATTTATCAGTATTACCTTGTTATTGCCGTCCACAGCAATAATGCCGTTTGTTATACTCTCAACTATGGACCCAAGCTCTATTTTTTTTGCATTTAAATCAAATATAGTCCTTTCAAGCTTTGAAGCCATCTCGTTAAAATGGTGGGCAAGCTGGCCCAGTTCATCTTTTGATTTTAATGTGATTCTTTTGGAATAGTTACCATTGGTTATTTCCTTCGATACCGAAATAATGTCGTTTAACGGACGTATTACCAATCCTGCTATCCTTAAAGACACTATTACCGATATTACAAGTGACATAATAAATATCAGTATGGAATAGAACCAAACCATCCTGTCAATTTTCTTAATTTGAATGAGAGGAACGGAAACTCTGACAATTACGTTCAGTTCTTCTACGGGAAGTGCCATATAAAGCAAATCCGATTTTAATGTCCTGCTGCTGCGGATGTCTTTACCGACATTTCCGCCAAGTGCCTCCTGAATCTCTTTTCTGCCCAAGTGGTTTTCCATTTGATTGAAGTTTGCATCGGAATCCCCCAGCACCTTTCCCTCAAAGCTAATAAAAGTAACCCTTAAATTTTCCCCGTGAAAGGTAGAATTATTATGTTTTTCGGCATAATCCTTTGCGATAGAGTCATAATCGATTTTGCCGTTTTCCTCTAGATTCAATAAATAATATTCAATTGAAAAGGCTATACCCTCCAGTTTGTTTTCCACCTCGCGAGTGTAAAACTTCTTGGAAATCCGGGGGATAAAAATAACTGCTACAGATAGAATTATAAGAATCAAAAGCAGATAATATTTGAAAATCTTCTTTTTCATAACTATCTTAAAGCCTCTTTATCACTAAATCGATAACCTATACCTCTTACAGTTTCAATATAAACGGGATTGTTGTCGTCATCTTCAATCTTCTGTCTCAAATACCTTATATGTACATCAACAGTCCTTGTTTCTCCAACAAAGTCAAATCCCCAAATTTTCTGAAGGAGCATATCCCTGGAAAGAACTTTGCCCCTGTTCATAATCAAAAGCTTTAAAAGCTCAAACTCCTTAAAAGTCATTTCAATTATTTGACCGTTCTTGTAGACCTCTCTTCTTTCAAAATCTATCGATATTCTGCCAACATTAACTCTTCTAGGATTATTTTCAAAAGAATCCGCCTGTCTTCTGAAGGTAACCTTAACCCTTGCTATAAATTCCCGTACGCTAAAAGGCTTTGAGATATAATCATCCGCACCGAGTTCAAGGCCCAAAACCCTGTCCAGCTCGTCATTTTTGGCAGTCAACATAATTATGGGTATTTTTTTCAGTTCAAAATTCTCTTTAATTCGCCTGCAAATTTCAAACCCATCCATACCCGGAAGCATTATATCCAAAACGAAGAGATCCGGTCTTTTTCTTTCCACGACCTCAAACATGGTCTCTCCATCTTCAAAACACTCCACCTCATATCCGTTCTCTTCAAGATTAAACCTGATTAACTCCTGAATATGGTTCTCGTCTTCCACTATATAAATCAACTTTTTTGTCATATCATACACTGCACCTTCCCGCAAAAACCCTCTTTCATGCGTGTCCATTCTCCAAGTTCAACTATATCATAATCTTTATAGAGGTTCAAATCAAACATATTTCATATAATTTTTAGTTGGACAAATGGAATTTACTCTACATAAGGGGGGCAAAAATACGAAGGATAGTACCCAATACGTTTTTATGCCATTTTGTTTTCTTAATCGTATCCATTGTTATTTCCGTACACACCTCAAGGGTGCTTAAGAAATCCTCCTTTATATCAAACACTGTTTTGCTTTTATATGTCCAGACACCGCACTCAAAATGCAGGTAAAAGCTTCTGTAGTCCATGTTTATTGTACCCACAACCGCATATTCGTCATCAGAAACAAAGGTTTTGGAGTGTATAAATCCCGGTGTGTACTCATAAATTTTCACTCCGCTTTCAACCAAAAAGCGGTAATTGGATCTCGTGACCGCATGGACATACCATTTATCCTCAATATGGGGAGTTATAATCCGGACATCTATTCCGGATTTCGCCGCTGATGCCAACGCTTGCATCATTTTATAATCAATAACAAGATATGGAGTTGTGATATAGACATATCTTCTCGCTTTGTTTAAAAGATTTAAGTAAACCGTTTCGCCAACCGTCTCTTCGTCATAGGGGCTGTCGGTAAATGGCTGAAAATACCCGTCGCAAAATTTTTCTTCTTTGAACTTGTAGCGAAACTTGTCAAAATCCTCGTCAATCCCTCTAAGATAGTCCCACATGGAGAGGAACATTACCGTCATGTTCCATACGGCCTCTCCTTTTATCATTATAGCAGTATCTTTCCAGTATCCATGCTTCTTAACTTCGTTGATGTACTCATCCGCAAGATTAATGCCGCCGGTAAATGCCGTATGCCCGTCAATTATTGTTATTTTCCTGTGGTCCCGATTGTTTATCCTGGCAGACAATATCGGCGACACAGGGTTGAAAACACAGCACTTGATGCCCGTACTCTCAAGCTTTTTGCTGTAATTTCGGGGAAGAAGCAAGAGACAGCCCATGTCATCATAAATAAGGCGGACATCCACTCCCTTTTTAGCTTTCTCAACCAGTATCTCCAATATACTGTTCCACATAGTTCCTTCTTCGATAATAAAGTATTCCATAAATATAAAATGCTCAGCCTTTTTAAGCTCCTCCTTAAGCTTTTCAAACTTTTTCTCTCCGATTGAAAGGTACTCAGCCGTAGAATTCTTGTGGGGAGGATAATGGGCTACATTTTGAATATATCTTGATTGAACAGCCGCACCATCGTCATGCAGCATAATTTCGCTCAAAACCGTTGGCTGCGGCACCAAAGAGTTTTCCACCTTAATGCCTATGGACTTTAGCTTTCTCCTCTCTCCCCTGCTAAGCTTCTTTCCTCCAAAAAAGATATAAAACAATCCTCCAAAAATAGGAAACAAAAGTATCGGAATAATCCATGCAATCTTGTAGGAGGGATTGCTCTTTCCGTTCAAAATCCAAAATACCGCCACTATACTTCCAATCAAGGATGCCCAATAAAAGAACACAAAATAGTCGTTAAATTTTAGTATTACACTTATAAGGACAACCAACTGTACCAGTATTGCCAAAGATATTAAAACGACTCTATGATATAAAAATTTTATAATAGATTTTAACCTTGACCACATTGAGAATTCAGCCCCTTGATTTACCGATAATAAACTACATTCAATACTTCACATTTAGCGCCAACTTTTCATAATGCTTGTACAAAGAATGAAACTTGCCGCTATAGGATTTCTTCCAAGGCTTTCTCTTTCCGCAAAAATGAATAAGCACCGTGTTGTTTATTATATAATCCATATCGCACCTGCCGTTGCTTGTAATCCTATAATAGTTATAGTATCTTGCATCGTAATTATATAATTTTTCATCCAAACTCTTTATTTTCTTAGAGTACAAGGAATTTATAATATCCTGATCCGGCATAATAAGCTTTGTGCGATTGTTTTTTACAAAATCGAAAATTTCTTTTTCATCAATAGTCTCCCTCTGAAGCTTAAGATTCATCAACAAAACGCCGGAATTATAATATTCTTTTATATCATACGCATTTAATCTTATTCTGTTGATTCTCTTTATTGATATTATGTTATGATACGCAGCAGCATACAAATAGCTGTCAATATTGATGTTGTAAAGATTGTCTATTGGATTTATAACCAGAATATCGGGATCAAGATAAAGTATTCGGTCCAATTCTTGCGGCAAAAACTTGAATGCCAAAAGCCGATAGTACATTGCTTTTGTATAGTGAAGAAGTGTAGGAGCATCTTCAAAATAGCTGTCGTCCACATACACTATTTTTAGCTTGCTGCCTTCCGATTCAACAAACCTGTTCAAGTCCTCCAGTTCCTCTTCTCTTATACTGGAATGCATCAAATATATTTCAAACTTTTCGTTTTGATTATTAATAAAAAGTGATTTCAGCATTACTTTTAAAGGCTTTAGATAATTAGAATCCAATGTCACAAGTATGTTTTTCATTATTATTCACTCCCAAGCCCAAATCTCATACGAATTGAGGACATTTTAGCAAGCATTTTATTATTAACTTTATTCTTCTTTCTATTCATAATAACATATTAAGAATATTTTTTCTAACGGAGTTTTTAAACCTAAAAAATAAGAAACCCTGCAAAGAAAACTCTGCAGGGTAAATACGGTATTTAAAATTATCTATAGGAACAAACCAAAATCTCTGTTATTTTTTCGGAAACTCGGAAATAGCATGAAGTATATACTTTTTCAAATACATCATGTCTGTGGAATTTATGCTGCCGTCTCCGTTTACGTCAGCCGCCCACATATCATCTTCAACAGGTAAATCTTTTACCGATTTTAGGATATATCTCTTCATGAGGCTATAGTCTGTTGAAGTTATTTCATTATCACCATTCAAGTCACCTACTTTGCCTTTTGCCGGCGTTGGAGTAGGTATCGGTCCATCGGAAGCCGGTTCACCGTAAACGATACCTCTTCCGTTGGTAGCAATATATACACGTCCGTAAACTCTTGGGTCACCTGTTATTGCAGTATCAACAGCACCGTATCCGTGCTTGTCGTCGTTGATACGTACCCATGTCTTGCCGGCATCATCGGAACGGAAGAATCCTAAAACATTGTCAACCTTACCGGTAATGTAAATTGCCATGTAATCCTGTCCCGGTGCTGCTTTTCCAAAGCCTACCACATGCGCGGTCTGAACACCGGAGATTTTTTCAAAGGTAGCTCCACCGTCAGTGGATTTCCACAATCCGCCCTCTCTTGCAGCAAGCCATACATGTCCTTCCTTGCCCGGTACGGCTTTTACTTTATTAACCGATTCGGGAAGATTCGGCGCTTTTGTATCGGTAAAGGTTAATCCGCCATCTGTGCTTATGAAGAATTTGCCGTTATAGAAAGCATAGAATTTTTTACCGTTCGCACGGTCAGATGCTACCACGGCACCGTTACCGAGATTCATACAAACCTTCCATGAGTTCCCGTTGTCCGTCGTAACCGCAGGACTTGCATTTTCCGGTGTCCAAATAACCGATTTTGCATCGGCTGAAACAGCAACCGAACCGCCGCCCGTACCGTTTGGAGCTTCGCTAGGCGCCTGGAACCAATTCTTTCCTCCGTCATAGGAGAAAGAAATCTTTTTCACCTCATATAAATCAGCCTTTGCAACCAATGCCATAAAGTTTGGAACAAGCTCTGCATAATCAATTCCTGTACCTGAAGAATAAGTAGAAACATGGAATTTTTTCGGACCCACTTTCAAGTCCTCATGAACAAAACCAACGATATCGCCAACAGCACTTACAAGGGGTGCTCCCTCCGGCGGGCTAATCAAGTCCAAAACAGCACATTCTTCAATTCCTGTTGCTTTTACTTTGATTTTTACTTTGCCGCCTTTGTCCCAATCGGTAAGGTTGTCCGTACCATAGATGGTTGCACCGGTAACATACATCATACGGTCAGAATTGAACGGGTCAATCTCTATATCACCTATCATCCATCCCAGCTTCGGATTGATTTCCGGCAGCTGCTTCTCCATACCCCAGTCCAGCCACGGTGCCGCAGAGATATCCATTTCATAATGGAGTATACGTTCAGGATAGAATCCCCACTCCCAAATATTCTTCCATGTAGCTCCACCGTCAGTACTGCGGAAAATAAATTCATCCGGCCACCATGCGTTCATGGAAGTTACAATAAGATTGTCAGGATTCTGCTTGTCTACCGCAAGTCCGGCAAAGCAGAAACGATTGTCCTGGCTTGAATAAGGCAATGGACTGATATCGATCCATTCTCCTGTACGGGTATTGTACTTCCAAACCTGACCTTTTCCGTTGCCGTCATAAGGACCGCAGGTATCTCCATAAGTTATAAACAACATTCCGTTGGATGCCAAAACTCCGTGATGAGGAAGCAGTCCCTTAGGTTGTCCGGGAACAGCATGCCAAGTGGCACCTCCGTCTGTGCTGCGGTAAATGCTCTCATTCTTGTCGGCAACACCAACATATATAGTCTTACTGGGTTTACCGGGTGTGCTGCTGTTCTTGTCAAAAACAACCCACACTACTCCAATAATATCTTTAGTATAATCAAAATTCGGATCGTAAATATAAGTTCCCGCATTAGGGAAATTCTCCACTTTGGACCAGGTCACACCGTAGTCGGTACTCCTCCACAGTCCGTTTCCGCATCGAGTTCCAAGATACAAAATTCTGTTGTCATTAGGGTCAATTGCCAGACGTTCTCCCATGGATCTTCCCGGCATATTTCCTCCCATCTTAAAAGGCAAAATGGTTTTTTCCCATGTTTCTCCCCTGTCGGTTGAGCGAAGGATTGCTCCCATATTCGGAAGCCAATCGTTGGTATACATACCTGCAGCTATGTAAACACGGTCCGGGTCTACAGGGTCGGTTGCAAGACTATCCACTCCATAATAGCTGTACTCATCCATTTGGAAATGGTCGAGAATCGGAATCCAAGTCTCTGTAGAGGGATCCCAGCGGTATGCACCTCCGATATCGGAACGTGCATAAATCAAATCCTTCTCCGTTTCATTAAAAATTATGCCAGGCATAAATCCTCCGCCTCCGCCGATTACCACGTTGTCCCATTTGTAAGGCACACTGCTGACAGCCTGACTGGAAATGGCGGGGGCAAATATGGTCGATACCATAAGTGCAGCCGCAAAAACAACGGCTTTGATTTTTCCCTTAATCTTTTTACTCATTAAGCGCTCCTCCCTTAAAAAACTAATTAAAAATTATTTTTCTCTAAAATCTGTCTCCCGATTTTCCCTTCCGACAAAGCAACCTCCCTTCGCCTGTTATTTAAACGGGTGGATCATTTATGCTAAAAAAGTTAATCAAGTCCCTCTTTATTACATAAATTCGAGCTAATATTTCCCTTTAATGTACCTTATTTTTATTAATAGCTTAATAAAAATTAAAAAAAGAAAGACGGAAAAATCCCTATCTTTCTTTTAAAATTTTTCTTCTGTACTTTATTAATTTTTTAATATGTAATAAAAGCACCTTTTGGCGTAAATATTTTTATGTAAATTATATCTTCAACAACTCATCAACAATTTCAGCCGCACTTCTTACAATCTCTGCACAAGGCCGCTTTTTATAGTAGCCTTCCGTTCTCCTCTCGGGAGTAGGTTTATCATGGACTGTATCCAAACCCAAAAGCTCCCTGCATATTATTGAGCCATTCTCTTCCTTAAACCGGTCCACAAGCCTTTGGACCAGCTCATAATGCTCTTTTTTCGCTTTCATGTCCTTCGGGTCAACATATCCGTACTTTAGCCCAGCTATCATAAACATGGCCGAAGCAGCTCCGCAAACCTCTCTTAACCTTCCTATACCGCCTCCAAAGGGAGATGCAAGCATCAATGCGGTTTTCATTTCAATTCCAACATCTTCGCAATATGCCCCAAGAACCGCCTGGGAGCAATTATATCCTTCTTTAAACAACTCAACAGCCCGTTCCGATTTACTGCTCAAAAGAATCCCTCCGTTTTAACGCCTGTCCTACGATTGCTTTATATTACCATTATATACTATTGCACCTAACAATACCAGACCCATTAATATTGATATGTCAACATATTATTTTCACTTTACGGGAAGCTGCGGTATGGCATTGAGCAAATACCTTTTTAGCACAGAATAATCGGTTGAATTTATACGGCCGTCCAAATTGAGGTCAGCCGCCTCCACTCCCCTTTCATAAGGAAATTTAGATATAGCCCCCAGTATATATCTCTTTAGCAGGCTAAAGTCCGTAGAATTTACACGTCCGTCGCCGTTCAAATCCCCATAAAGAAGATTGTGCGGAGCGTCTGAATTCAAAAACGCATCCAGAGCAATTGTCGGTTTGCCGGATAAATCGAAAGCTCCTTTATTATAATACTGCCAGTTATAGCATTGAGGCTCCCAATAGAACACCCCAAGGCCTTTGTTATCGGGCAGAGATTTTGTCTTTTGGATTATATCTGTAATAAAGTCCTTGCATGCTTGAGCATCCCAATAATCCATACCAATCTCGCATATCATGACTTCTTTTCCGTATCTTGATATCATATCTTTCATATTGCTGAGACACCGGTTTGTCAAATCCGGCCAGTCGGAAGCAGTAGGATACAGCGACATACCTATTACATCAAACCTTGCACCGTTGGCAGTAATGCCGTCAAATATCCATCTGTACAATGCGTTGTCATACCCATTGGAAATATGAACTATAACCTTGGTCTGAGGACTTACTGCCTTTACAGCATCATAACCGCAGTTAATCAGCCAGGCAAAGTTCCTCATACTGTTTGTCGCCTTGCCGTCTTCCCACAGCATGCCGTTGTTGGTCTCATTTCCGACTTGGACCCACTCGGGAGTTATGCCATTGGCTTTTAAAGCACTCATAACATCATATGTATAGTCATATACGGCCTTCATCAATCCGTTAAAATCATATTTGGCCCAGGCTGACGGTTTTGTTTGCTTTGCCGGGTCCGCCCATGAGTCACTGTAATGAAAGTCGATCATTATTCTAAATCCCATTTTTTTAGCTCTCACTGCCATCTTGATTGTCTCATCTTTGCTGCAGTATCCGTTGGAAGGATTAACCCATACCCTGAGTCTGATTGAGTCTATTCCGTGGTCCTTTAAAATTTGAAGGCAATCCTGCTCAATCCCATTGTCATTATAGAATTTGTAGCCATTGGCCTCCATCTCCGGCAGCCAGCTTACATCGGCCCCCTTTGCAAAATTTGCAGCAGCATGGGTATAAGTTTTTGGGATTGCAGATAGAGTAACAGACAAGGTAAGGATGAAGATAATAATATGTTTAGTGATTTTTATCAACACAATACTCCCCCCATATTTATATTTTTTTGCTTTTAGATTATTATATATGTACATATTTATTGTATCATATATTGCATCTTCTATAGCAATTAAATAATTGCTTACTTGTGCTTTTAGATAACATTGTGGAAGCTTAATGTTAGAATAAGTTCGTCGATGTGGAGTAGTGCAAAAAATCCGGGGGATCGACAAAATTTATTAGTGCGCTCTAAATGGTGATTTATAGGCATTTAGAGGTATTTTTTTGTTTTAATTATTGATTTTTGCTTTCTATAGGGGTAAAATATAAAGCAGGAGTTTAGCGGGCTTAATGGGTTTTTTATCGTACCTATGAGGAATTGAAACTATCTGCAACCTGTTTATAATGAGCATTAAGATTATATGTTTTTTATCGTACCTATGAGGAATTGAAACTAGACAACCTTCCGACCATTGAAGGAATGATAGAACAAGTTTTTTATCGTACCTATGAGGAATTGAAACTTGAGGATATACTACCACCATTTATACAGCTTTTTAAGTTTTTTATCGTACCTATGAGGAATTGAAACTGTAG
>NZ_DAORXT010000027.1:0-32789 GCF_035371925.1 Acetivibrio sp.
ATTCTATGATTGAGTGAGAAAACGAGAGAAAAATGAAGAAATATTAGGGAGGTGGCATAAGGCATCATCCGTAAAGCTTTACAACAAATTATATAAAATTTTAAGGGGGAGAGTGAAAATTGAGTATGAAAACAAGCTTTTCAAAAGCTAAAAAGATGCAGGTTATTCTTTTGATAATCTGTATGGTAAGTTCGATTATTGCAGTACCTTCATATGTATCCGCCGAAACGGAAATCAATTTTGCGAAGGCATTGCAGTTGTCTCTTTATTTCTACGATGCCAACAAATGCGGTGAGGGAATAACAGGAGGCAGGCTTGAATGGAGAGGAGACTGTCACGTAGAAGACAAGGAAGTTCCTCTGATTCCAATGACAGAAGATTGTTTCGGTACCAATATGTCGCAGGAGTATATCGATAAATACAGACATATATTTGACCCGGATGGAGACGGTACCGTAGACCTAAGCGGCGGAATGCACGACGCCGGAGACCATGTAAAGTTTGGACTTCCGGGTTCATACGCAGCATCAACCGTAGGTTGGGGTTTCTATGAATTCAGAGAAGCTTATGAAAAGGTTGGTGTAGACGACCACGCAAAAGATATTTTGAGATGGTTTAACGATTTCTATCTTAAGGCTACATTCTTGGATGAAGACGGAAATGTAATTGCTTATTGCTATCAGGTGGGAGAAGGTAATATTGACCACAACTTCTGGAATCCTCCAGAGCTTCAAGACTCAAAGGTTCTTGATTTGTTTGCAAGACCCGCTTATTTTGCTACACCTGAAACTCCTGCAAGTGACCAATGTGCAGGTGCATCAGCATCCTTGGCAATAAATTATCTCAATTTCAAAGATGAAGACCCTGAATATGCTCAAAGATGTCTTGATACAGCCATTGCCCTTTACGAGTTTGCAAAGAAATACAGAGGACTTGGCGAATCCGGAGGATTCTACGGTTCTTCCTATGACCATGACGAATTGGCGTGGGCTGCTGTTTGGCTCAACATTGCAACCGGAGATATGCAATACATAGATGATATTGTTTCAGTTGACAGCGAAGGATTTTACACCGGTTACATGCAAAGAATTATTAGAGACACTACCAACTCATGGCAAAACATATGGGTTCACTGTTGGGACACTGTATGGGGCGGAGTATTTGCAAAGCTTGCTCCAATAACAAATACAGAAAGAGACTGGTATATTTTCCGCTGGAATCTGGAATACTGGTCCGGAATTCCCCATGAAAATCCGAATGATACAACCTTCCTTGCTAAGAGTCCGGCTGGATATAGCGTTGTAAACGCTTACGGATCTGCAAGGTATAATACAGCTGCCCAGCTTTGTGCTCTTGTATACAGAAAGTATACCGGCAGAACTGACTTTGCCGATTGGGCAAAAGGCCAGATGGAGTATATTATGGGTAACAACCCAATGAACAGAAGCTATATTGTAGGTTATTCCGAAAACAGTGCAAAACATCCTCACCATCGTGCAGCTCACGGTTCTAAGACGTTAAGCATGTTAGACCCCGAGGAGCATCGTCATACACTGTGGGGAGCATTGGTAGGAGGTCCTGACCTTGATGACTATCATGTGGATGAAACCCCTGATTATGTGTACAACGAAGTTGCTGTAGACTACAATGCTGCCTTCGTAGGCGCTTGTGCCGGATTATTTTACTATTACGGTGAAGAATTGGGCCATAAGCCTGTTCCAAACTTCCCTCCAAGAGAAGACCCTGTGCAAGAATACTATCTCGAAGCAAAGGTTGAACAGGAGAATAAAGAAAGAACCCAGGTAACCATTAAAATTTACAACGATACCTGTCAGCCGCCACGATTTGAGACCGGTATGATGGCACGCTATTTCTTCAACATTTCAGAACTTTTGGATGCAGGCCAGTCCATTGAAGATATGACTATAGAGGTTTATTACGACGAAAACAAGGCAAGCTATGATGGTCCTGCAACCATGAGAGGCCCAATAAAGTATGATGACGGCGGTACTTATTATGTGGAATTTGACTGGACAGGGCGTATCATCTACGGTACCCGTGAACTCCAATTTGCGCTTATATCCAAGCAGGATTCCAACTACAAAAGCAACTGGAATCCGGAAAATGATTACAGTAGAGAAGGCTTGGGCAAAGAATATATTAGAACTGAAAGAATTCCTTTGTACTTGGACGGTGTAAAAGTGTTTGGAAATGAGCCCCCTCAAATCTCGCCATCACCAACGCCGACAGATGGACCAGGCGCTTCACCAACACCATCGCAAAAGCCTTCTCTGGAAATTTTATATAAATCCGGAGATGCCAAAGATACTACAAAGGACATCAAAGGTTCCATCAAAGTTAAAAATACAGGAAACAAGCCGGTCAATCTTTCCGATGTAAAGGTTCGTTACTGGTATACCAAGGATTCGGCTTCAAGTCAAGAATTCATATGTGACTATGCTCACTTGACCGAAGAGATGATTACGGCTAAATTTGTTGATGTTGAAAACCCGGTGGAAAACGCTGATAGTTATGTTGAGATTGGATTTAGCAGCGATGCAGGTATTTTAGGACCGGGTTCCGATACCGGTGAAATCCAATTCAGAATCGTAAAAGGCGGATTTGAAGCTTATGACCAGTCCAACGATTATTCCTACGTTGCCAATGTAAAAGAATTCACCGCAAATCCGAATATTACGGCATATGTAAATTCCGTTTTGGTATACGGTGTCCCACCGGTAGATGAAGAGGAGGATATTGAAATTATGTATGGAGACTTAAATGGAGACGGAAAAGTAAATTCTACCGATTTGTCTCTCATGAAAAAAAGAGTTGTAAGGGAAATCGACAAGTTTGTAGTTCCCGATGAAAATGCAGACTTGAATCTGGATGGAAAAATAACTTCTACCGACTATAGCATATTGAAAAGATACATTTTAAAATCAATAAAAGAATTGCCTTTAAAGCAACAATAAACTCCAACAAAACAATAGGGCCGGAAAGTAAATTCTTTCCGGCTCTTTTTTATTTTAGAAAAAAGTGAAGCACTTCATTTGAATCAAATATAGATGCTAATGATTTTAATAGGAAGTGTAGGCAACTTAATTATTTTCTTCGTCATCTTTTTCTTCGTCATCCTCATTTACAATCCTTGCAATGCTGACAACAGTGACACCTTCATCCATTCTCATGAGAGTCACTCCCTGGGTTGCCCTTCCCAAAATACTTATATCTTTTGCTTTTATCCTTATTATGCTTCCGTCGGAGCTTATCATCATTACATCGTCATCTTCGGATACAAGCTTCATGCCGGCAAGCTTTCCGGTTTTCTCAGTAACCCTGTACGTAAGAATACCTTTCCCGCCTCTAATCTGAACCTTGTATTCGTCAAGCTCCGTCCTCTTTCCAAAGCCTCTTTCGGTCACCACAAGTACGCTGGCATTTTCAATATCCGCGCTCATGCCCACTACTTCATCATCTTCATCAAGCGAAATACCTTTTACTCCCTGAGCTGCCCTTCCCAACGGTCTTACATCTTTTTCATTGAATCTTATGGACATTCCGTTTCTGGTTACCAGCAGAATATTTTTTGTGCCGTCTGTAAGCCTTACATCAATAAGCTCGTCATTTTCCCTCAGGGAAACTGCTGTAAGTCCGCCTTTTCTAATATTGTCATACTCCATCAAGTCCGTTTTCTTCACTATACCGTGTTTGGTTGCCATAAACAGATACAAGCCTTCTTTGTACTCAGATATAGGTATTACTGTAGTAACCTTTTCATTCTGGTCAAGCTGCAAAAGGTTTACAATTGCCGTTCCTTTTGCCTGTCGTCCGGCTTCCGGTATCTCATAGGTTTTTAATCTGTAAACTTTACCCTTATTTGTAAAGAACAGTATATAGTCGTGAGTTGAAGTTATAAACAATTGTTCAACAAAGTCTTCTTCCCGGGTACTGAGTCCAATTATCCCTTTACCGCCTCTTTTTTGGCTCTTATAGGTGTTGGTCGGAAGTCTCTTTACATACCCGAAATGAGTAAGGGTTACAACATTTTCTTCATCTTCGATAAGGTCTTCAATTTCTATTTCGCTTTCATCGGGAATAATTTTTGTCCTTCTTTCATCCCCGTATTTTTGCTTTATTTCTTCAAGCTCTTCTTTAATGATATTTAGCACCATAAATTCATTTGCAAGAACATCCTTGTAATATTTAATTTTTTCCAAAAGCTCTTTATATTCATTGTCAATCTTTTCTCTTTCCAAAGCTGTAAGTCTACCCAGTCTCATATCTACAATTGCCTGTGCCTGCTTTTCGGTAAATCCGAATCTTTCTATCAATGCTTCTTTGGCAGCAGATTCATTTTTTGAAGACCGGATGATGTTTATTACCTCGTTGAGGTTGTCTATTGCAATTTTCAATCCTTCCAATATATGAGCTCTTGCTTCGGCTTTGTCAAGATCAAATTTTGTCCTTCTTACTATTACATCTACCTGGTGATTGATATAATGATCTATGGCCTGTCTCAGATTAATAATCCTTGGCTCAAACTTTTTCTCTTCATTGGGAACAAGAGCTACCATATTTACATTAAATGCATCCTGCATCTGGGTATTTTTGTAAAGCTGATTTAAGACAATATTTGCATTTGCATCTTTTTTAAGTTCAATAACAATTCTCATTCCGTCCTTGTCGGACTCATCTCTTAAATCCGCAATACTGTCTATTCTCTTTTCCTTAACCAATTCTGCTATTCTTTCAATTAATCTTGCTTTATTGACCTGATACGGAAGCTCTGTCACAATTATACGCTGCTTGTTGCCCGGCATCGGCTCAATTGTGGTAACAGCCCTTACAATAATTTTTCCTCTTCCCGTGGCATATGCATCTTTAATACCCTGTTTTCCGACTATAACACCGGCTGTAGGGAAATCAGGGCCCTTGATTATCTTCATAAGCTCTTCTAGAGTCACTTCCGGATTGTCTATTACTTTAATAACTCCGTCAATAACTTCAACCAGGTTATGAGGAGGAATATTTGTAGCCATACCTACAGCAATACCTGAAGAACCGTTTACCAAAAGATTCGGAAACCTTGAAGGCAGTACCACCGGCTCAATGTGATGCTCGTCAAAATTGGGCTTAAAGTCTACAGTGTCCTTGTTGATATCCCTCAACATTTCCATGGAAATCTTGGACAGCTTTGCTTCGGTATACCTCATGGCGGCCGGAGGGTCTCCGTCAATGGAACCAAAGTTTCCGTGTCCGTCAATCTGCATATACCTCAAAGAGAAGCTTTGAGCCATACGCACCAAGCTGTCATAAACTGCGGCGTCTCCATGGGGATGATATTTACCCAAAACTTCACCGACGGTAGTGGCACATTTTCTGTATGCCTTGTCCGGCGTAAATCCCAAACCATACATGGCATAAAGTATTCTTCGGTGAACGGGCTTGAGGCCATCCCTTACATCAGGCAAAGCACGGTCGACGATTACGCTCATGGCATAATCTATAAACGACTTTTTCATCTCCGCCTCAATATTAACAGGTATTATCCTTTGCTCTTTTATATCCTTCGTATCCGACATGAAAGTTTACCTCTCTCCTATATTAAAAAATGAAATAATATTAATCAAAGCCAACTTGTAATAAAGAATTATGTCCATAACATATATTATTTTAATAAAGTTTTAAAAAACTGTCCACTTTTTTCACAATTTCAACAGTTTCGAAGTGTAAAATGGCAAAAAAAACAGGTATGATATTAATCATTCCCTGCTTTTTGTCAAATAATACTATTTTTATATCAATCCTATTTTGGAATTCTTATAACAAACTCAACATAGCTTCCCCTGTCAAATTGAGCTGCTTTCACGTCCACTCCGGATTTTTTCATAAGGATTATTGCCTGTTTTATGGTGTTTATAAATATCCGTATATCTTTAATTGCCTTTGTAAATTTTACGCCGCCTTTTTTCTCATTTTCCTTCTGCATCGTATATTTCTCTATTGCTTTTTCTACGAGCTCTTCGGTCTTTTTTACATTAAGGCCTTTTTCGCATACCTTCTTTAAAACCTTTAATTGAAGCTGTTCGTCATGAAGCTTTAAGAGAGCCCTTGCGTGTCTTTCGGTAAGATTATTGTCCGCCAATATTTTTTTCACAAGGGGAGGAAGCTTTAAAAGACGTATTTTATTTGCTATAGTCGATTGGCTTTTCCCTATTTTGCTGGCAAGTTCCTCCTGGGTAAAGCCGTGCTCATTTATTAGATTGCTATATCCTTCAGCCTCTTCCATATAACTTAAGTCTTCTCTCTGTAAGTTTTCAATAAGGGCTAAAACAGCAGAATCGTTGTCGTTTACATCCACAACAATACAGGGTATGGTGGTAAGCCCTGCCATAGTGGCAGCTCTAAGCCTTCTTTCCCCTGCTACAAGCTCGTACATATTGGCCGATATTTTCCTTACATTGATGGGTTGAAGAACTCCATACTGCTTAACCGACTCGCATAATTCTTCCAAAGCCAATTTGTTGAATTGCTTTCTGGGTTGATAGGGATTTGGTCTTATGTTTTCAATATTCACATAAATAATGTTTTTTTGTTCTTCTTCCTTCTTTGCTCTTGCAACTTGCAATCTGTTTTCCAACATAGGGCACCATCCTTTGTAAATTAATTTTGATTTTATCCTTGGTTAAACTTAAATTTGTTACCATTAAAAGTTAATTAATTTATAAAGGAGATATTCGCCCGTTCTTTTTCAATTCCTTTTTTTCCGAAGAAGAATCGTTCGCCCAAATGCGCTATATTACTGCATTTTGAGACTTATATCAATGGAACTTTTGATGGTTTACCCGACTTTCTCGGATATTTTGTCGGAGTTTGTCTAAACTTTTTTATGACAACGACATTTCTTTTAATATCGCTAAAAGGAAGATTAAACTCCAAAACATCCTCAATTTTTCCCCCAAGTATGTCCAATGCCTTTTTAGAGTTTTCAATTTCCTCCGTATTGCTTCCCTTCATCGCAATAAAATATCCTCCAACCTTGACAAAGGGAAGACAGTACTCCAATAAAACAGGTAAATTTGCCACCGCCCTTGCAACGGATATATCATACTTTTCTCTAAAATCCCCATCCACACCCTTGTCTTCGGCTCTAGCGTGTACGGTGGATATATCTTTAAGATTTAGCTTTTCTATAACTTCATTTAAAAACTTGGTTCTTTTTTCAAGAGAGTCTAAAAGCTTTACCTTAAGCCCAGGAAAAGCAATTTTTACAGGTATGCCGGGAAATCCCGCTCCTGTACCGACATCAATCAATGTTGATTCTCTGTTTTTTATAATTGGGCATATGCTGACAGAATCAATAAAATGCTTTAATATTATGTCTTTGTCTTCTTCTATGGCTGTGAGATTCATTTTTTCATTCCATTCTTTGAGCACATCCATGTATGTAAAAAACTTATCAACCTGCCCATCATCCAGGTTAACACCAAATCTGGATGCACCTTCGATTAAAAGTTCGCGCAATTTGCTTTCTTCCATATTAAAAACTCTCCTATTTTATGGTCTTTGCCTTCTTTTTTGCTCAAGATATACAAGAAGTACCGAAATATCGGCAGGAGACACTCCCGAAATTCTCGATGCCTGTCCCACCGATTCAGGCTTAATCTTGTTTAACTTCTGCCTTGCTTCAAGTCTAAGTCCTTTTATCTCATCATAGTCTATATCCTTGTCAAGCTTCTTTTCTTCAAGCTTTTTAAACTGCTCAACCTGCTGCATTTGCCTTTTAATATAGCCTTCATATTTTACTGATATTGATACCTGCTCTTTTACTGCAAAACTTAAATTTGGCCTGTTTTCGTCTATTTCTCCTAAAGCTTCATAATCCAGCTCCGGACGTCTTAAAAGGTCTGCAAGCTTGACACCGCTTTTTATAGGAGTGCTGTTGTACTTTTTAAGGAAGTTGATTACTTTCTCTGTTGGAGCAATATTAGTCTTTTTTACTCTTTCGATTTCTTCTTCTATAAGCCTTCTCTTCTCTTCAAACTTTCTATACCTCTCCTCGGATATAAGTCCAACCTCATATCCTATGGGAGTAAGCCTCAAGTCTGCATTGTCCTGTCTTAAAAGAAGTCTGTACTCAGCCCTCGAGGTCATCATCCTATAAGGCTCGTTTGTACCCTTTGTAACAATATCATCTATCAAAACTCCTATATATGCCTGGGAACGGTCTAAAATCAAAGGCTCCAATCCCTTTATCTTTCTTGCTGCATTTATACCGGCAATAATACCTTGGGCTGCAGCTTCTTCATATCCCGAAGTTCCGTTTATCTGCCCCGCCGTAAAAAGTCCTTCCACATCTCGAAGCTCCAGGGAAAGCTTTAGTTGGGTAGGATTTATACAGTCATATTCTATGGCATAGGCACTTCTCATTACCGAAACATTCTCAAGCCCCGGAACAGATCTCATCATCTCAATTTGCACATCTTCAGGAAGGCTTGTGGACATGCCCTGCAAGTACATTTCCTGAGTGTTAAGCCCCATAGGCTCTACAAAAACTTGATGACTTTCTTTTTCTTTAAACCTTACAATCTTATCCTCTATGGAAGGACAATATCTAGGACCTATTCCTTCTATCAATCCTCCAAAAAGGGCGGAACGGTGGAGATTCTCCCTGATTATTCTGTGGGTTTCGCCGGTGGTATATGTAAGATAACAGGATACCTGCTCCTTTTTTATCTCGTCGTTTTCAAAGGAAAAAGGTACAATTCTTTCGTCTCCCGGCTGTTCCTCCATCTTTGAAAAATCAATGCTTCTTCTATTTACCCTGGCAGGTGTGCCGGTTTTAAACCTCATTAGTTCAATTCCCATTTCTTTTAGGCTCTCCGAAAGCTTGTTGGCCGGAAACAAACCGTCCGGTCCTCCGCTGTAGCTCACATCACCGATAATTATCTTGCCTTTTAGATATGTTCCTGTTGCAAGAATTACAACTTTGCTTTTATATATAGTCCCCGTATGGGTTTTTACCCCTGTTACCGCTTTTTTTCCTTCTATTTCTTCATATAAAATTTCAACTATTTCTGCCTGCTTTACATCCAGGTTTTCCTGCTTTTCAAGGGTGTTTTTCATCTCAATTTGATAACTTCTTCTGTCCACTTGAGCCCTCAATGAAAAAACCGCAGGTCCCTTTGCTGAGTTTAATATTTTAGACTGTATAAAAGTCTTGTCGGTGTTTTTTCCCATTTCACCGCCCAAAGCGTCTATTTCCCTCACAAGGTGCCCTTTTGCAGTACCCCCTATGTTCGGATTGCATGGCATATTGGCAATGCTGTCCAAATTTATGGCAAATACAACAGTTTTAACGCCCAGTCTCGCGCAGGCAAGAGCCGCCTCACAACCGGCATGTCCTGCTCCGACAACAGCAACATCATATTCTCCCGCTACAAATCCCATATTCTATCCCTTCCAATTTTTTATTTTCCCAAGCAAAATCTGCTGAAAATCTCGTGCATCACATCATCGCTTACCGATTCTCCCGTTATCTGGCCAAGGTAATCGGCAGCATCGGTAATATCAATACTGACAAGGTCCAAAGTCATTGAATTTTCTATAGCATCCATTGCCTTCTTGATACTTGACACTGCACTGTCAATAAGGTTTTTATGTCTTATGTTGGTAAGTAAAATCTCTTCATTTATGTTTACCTCTCCTTGGACAAACAACTCTGTTATTGTATTTTCCAGCTCGCTTATTCCCGTACCTTCCTTTATTGAAGTTTTAATATATTTTTTTCCCTCAAGGAGAGTTTCAATTCTTTTAATTTGATTTTCATCCACAAGATCTATTTTATTTATCAAAATAATCAACTTTTTATCCCCAAGTAAAGTTAATATTTTATTGTCTTCCTCATCAATCCCTCTTTTTGCATCAATCATCATTATGACAAGGTCAGCCTCGTCAATTGCTTTATGAGTCTTTTCAACCCCTATTTTCTCAACAACATCTTCCGTCTCTCTTATACCCGCAGTATCTATTATCCTTAGAGGTATACCGTTTATATTAATATACTCCTCTATTATGTCCCTGGTGGTTCCTGGTATATCGGTAACTATGGCCTTTGATTTTCCCGAAAGCTCATTTAAAAGCGACGATTTTCCCACATTGGGTTTTCCGATTATTACTGCTTCAATTCCTTCCCTGATAATTCTTCCTTTTTCAAAACCCTTGATTATATCGCAAAGCTTTTCCTTTATAACTCCTATCTCTTTATATATCATCTGGCCTGTTATCTCTTCAATATCATGCTCGGGATAATCAACCGTAACTTCGATATGAGCTAAAAGCTCAATAAGCTTTTTTCTTGTATCTTTTATCTTTTGGGACAATTTCCCTTCCAACTGGTTTATTGCCGCTTTGGAACTCTCGTTGGTCTTTGAGTTTATAAGGTCAATTACTGCCTCTGCCTGAGAAAGATCTATTCTACCGTTTAGAAATGCCCTTTTTGTAAATTCCCCGGGCTCAGCAAGCCTTGCTCCCTGTTTTATGCATAGCTCCAGTATGTTTTTTAATACCACCATTCCGCCATGACAGTTTATTTCCACCACGTCTTCCCTTGTAAAGGTTTTTGGCTTTTCCATCTTTGAAAGAAGAACTTCATCAAGCACAGCGCCATTTTCGGGATTTACAATTTTACCATAGTTAATGGTATGGGAACGAATAAGATTAAAATCCTTATTACCTCGAAATATTTTTTCCGCTATTTCAAAAGCTCTATCTCCGCTTATTCTGATAATTCCCACACCTCCCGTACCGTGGGAAGTGGATATCGCAGCTATTGTATCTTCCTTGTACATTAGGCTTCCTCCAAATTATAGACAGTACTTTTATTATATCCAAACTTTAAAAACAGCTAAATAACAAAGATAAACTGCAAAAATGGTTCAAGAAAAATTTATCTTGAACCATTCAAGAATTCCAAAGCATTTTACATACAACATTTATTCTTTTAGATTTTTTATCCGTTTTTACTATTTTAAAGCTATTATAACTTTTCTGTTGGGCTCCTCACCTACACTATACGTTTCCACATATTTATGATTTTGCAAACATGAATGTATGACTCTTCTTTCGTACGGATTCATCGGTTCAAGAGTAATATTCTTCTTGTATTTAATTACCCTGTCTGCCAATCGGTTGGCAAGCTTTATCAGGGTTTCCTCTCTTTTTTGCCTATAGTTTTCAATGTCTATAACAAGTCTTTTATAACCTTCCTTGCTCTTATTAACAACGAGGCTGGTCAAATACTGCAGTGCGTCTAATGTTTCTCCTCTTCTTCCGATTATTATTCCGATATCGTCACCTTGTATTCTAAGGAAAACAGTATCTTCTGTTTCTTCAACCAAAACATCTGCATGTACGTTCATTTTACTGAATACATCCAGTAAGAATTTTTTTGCCTTGTCTCCACTTGTCTCCTTCAAAGTGACCTTTACCCTTGCCAGCTTACTTCCTATCAGTCCGAATATCCCTTTGGTTCCTTCCTCCAAGACTTCTACCTCTACTTGATCCTCAGTCGTATTCAACTCTGCAAGAGCCAGATCTATTGCTTCCTTAACCGTCTTAGCGGACTTTTCTACAAACTGTGGCATTTAACTATTCGTGTCCTCCTTCTTTTTCATAATAAATTTATTTATTATGAACTCTTGAATTATCTGAAAAACATTACTCGTCAACCAATACAACCCCAATGCCGCAGGAGCCTGGAAAGAAATAATACCCGTCATTATCGGAGCAATCCACATCATGCTCTTGTTCATTGAAGCCGACATATCATCTTGTTTTTGATTTTTTGAATTTTTCGAATTTGCTGAATCCTTTACGCTCTGAGTCCTCATCATCATCAACTTACTTGAAAAATAAGTTGCAAGAACCGCAAGTATAGGTATCAACAACAAAGGCAGATATGTTGCCACATCTTCAGTAAAATTCAATTTCGGTATCTTACCCAAATCAAATTTTATAAAACCGATATTTTCAACCACATCGAGCTTCCCGCTTCTTAATGCGGCTTCTATTTGATAGTATATACTCTTCATATTTATTTGAGACAAACCATTAGCAGCCTGATTCAACTCATTTACCAAAGCCTCTATCTGGTCTTTGGTCATATTGAACATATAAGTTAAAGGTTCTCTAATAACGTAATACAATGACACCATTATAGGTAACTGAATAAGAGCAGGTAAACAACCGCTAGTAGGGCTAAAATTATGCTCTTGGTAAACCTTAAGCAGTTCCTGATTCTGCATTTGAGGATCATTCTTGTATTTTCTCTGAATCTCTCTTATCAAAGGCTGTATTTCCTGCATCTTCATAGACGATTTGTACTGCTTTATAGTCAAAGGTAACAATAATAATTTAACAAATATTGTAAACAAAATAATTGCCAACCCATAACTCTCAAAAGCCAAATTCTCATAAATAAAAACCAATATTTGTCCTAATGCCCGCGAAATTACTCCCATTTTCCTTTTTTCCCCTTTTGTTATTTAACCGGATCATACCCTCCAGGATGAAAGGGATGACATTTCAATATCCTCTTTACAGCCATAAACCCTCCTTTAATTATACCATACTTGCTGATAGCATCAATTGCATACTGTGAGCAAGTAGGATAAAATCTGCAACTAGGTACGGCTTTCAGAGGAGAAATCCATCTTTGGTACAACTTAATTATACATATTACCCATTTTCTAAACAACACCATTTCTCCTGTTCGAATACATCAAGCTTTTTAAGCAAGAACTTCATTTCTCTTTTAATATCTGCGAAATCAGGCATTTGCTCTCTCGTTCTTGCTACAAAAACCAAGTCATACCCGTTTTTTATAAATTCTTCATAGTATTTGTAGTTTTCTCTAATAAGCCTTTTCATTCTGTTCCTTTTAACGCTTTTACCGAATTTTTTGCCTACAGTTATACCCAATCTTTTAATATCAAGACCATTTTTCATAACATATAGTACGATGTTTTTTCCTGCATAAAACTTTCCCTTTTTATACAGCCTTAGAAATTCGGAGTTTTTCTTTAGTGGAACAGTATTTTTCATCGATTCTCCCTAATCTTCTTTCACAATTTAAATAAAAAGACCACATTTATGCGGTCTTACGCTGAAAGAACTTTTCTTCCTTTCAATCTGCGCCTTCTTAAAACTTTTCTGCCATTTGCAGTTTTCATTCTCTTTCTGAATCCATGTTCCTTTTTTCTTTGTCTTTTCTTAGGTTGATATGTCCTTAACACAACAAACACCCCCAATCCTTTCTTAAAATTGCTATCTGAACCCCTCTACCCAATCATTTTTATACGTAATTCAAGATTCAAAACAGCAACTATAACGAAAAATACCCTATTGTAATTGTAGTTTAATAAAAATACCTTATCAATTATATATTAAATCAATTATCAATGTCAAGAAACTATTTTTGTGGATAATTATAAATTAATTTTATTTTTTTGTGGATATCTTTTCGTTTTCTTGTTGAATATTGCCCCAAAGTCTGATAATATATTAAATACCTGTTGATAACTCACAACTTATCAACATAAATTGTTAATAACTCTGTTGGCAACCTGAGTAAAAACTTTTTTAATTTGCTTTATTAAAAATTATATTTTTTACCACTATTATTATATGTTTTTTTCAATGACTTATACAAAATTATTTCAATTAAATGCTTAAGATGCCTTTATTTTGTCAATGATTTTGTATATGCAGAAGTTTTAAATCAATATGTTTTTGTTTATTACCCAATTAATTAAACCAATGACAAATTGTCTTACAAACTTAAGACAAGCGGCATTAAATTTAAAAATTACATTATTTTTATTCTTTTAATGGTTTTGGAGGAGTTTATGAATACCCAGTTAAATGAAATATGGCAAAAAACTTTAGGGTTGCTTAAAAACGAACTTACGGAGATTAGTTTCAATACCTGGATCAAGACTATCGATCCCTTGTCTTTGACAGCCAATACCATAAACTTGGCTGTTCCTGCTGATTTCAACAAGGGAATTCTTGAGTCAAGGTATCAGACTCTTATAAAGAATGCTATCAAACAGGTTACTTTTAAAGAATATGAAATTGCATTTATCGTACCTTCACAGGAAAGCTTAAACAAGCTGCCAAAGCAAACTGAAAGCGTAAGCAACGAGGATTCTACTTTATCGATATTAAATCCTAAATATACCTTTGACACTTTTGTCATAGGCAACAGCAACAGATTTGCACACGCAGCCGCACTGGCCGTGGCCGAAGCGCCGGGAAAAGCATACAATCCTTTATTCATATACGGCGGAGTGGGACTTGGAAAGACTCACTTAATGCACGCCATCGGACATTACATATTGGAGCAAAATTCTTCCCAAAGGGTTTTGTATGTTTCATCCGAAAAATTTACCAATGAACTTATTAACGCTATCAAGGACAACAGAAATGAGGAATTTAGATCCAAATACAGAAATATAGATGTACTTCTCATAGACGACATACAATTTATTGCCGGCAAAGAAAGAACCGAAGAAGAATTTTTCCATACCTTCAATGCTCTTTACGAAGCAAACAAACAGATAATTCTGTCCAGCGACAAGCCTCCAAAGGAGATTTCCCTAGAAGACCGTCTAAGGTCAAGGTTTGAGTGGGGCTTGATAGCGGACATGCAGGCACCGGATCTGGAAACCAGAATAGCAATATTAAGAAAAAAGGCTCAACTTGAGAACCTCAATGTTCCAAACGATGTGATTGTATTTATCGCCGACAAAATTGCATCAAACATCAGAGAACTTGAAGGTGCTCTAAACAGAGTTATAGCTTACTCATCCCTTACAGAAAATGAAATTACGGTTGATCTGGCCAACGAAGCATTAAAGGACATACTGTCGGCAAACAAAGCAAAAATCCTAAACTGCACTTCAATTCAAGAAGCAGTGGCCAGATACTTTGACATAAGACCGGAAGACTTTAAATCAAAGAAAAGAACAAGGGACATTGCATTTCCAAGACAAATTGCAATGTATCTATGCAGAGAACTTACCGATATGTCCCTTCCCAAAATCGGCGAAGAATTTGGAGGAAGAGACCATACTACTGTAATACATGCGTGCGACAAGATAAGTGAAGAAATAGAAAGCAATTCCGAAACCAGGCGGGCTGTAAGTGAAATAAAGAGAAACTTGTTGGGAAAATAATTAGAGAAGCTTTCATAAATACATTCAAAATTTTACACATTTATTTTTTTTTAAATTAGAAGATATCAACAGAAATTGTTGATATGGGGACAACTTCATGTGGTCAACTTGTGTATAATTTAATTAAAGTTGAATCATTGTTAAAGCTGTTGATTACCGGATACAAAATATCTACAATTTAGTAACAGGGTAAATCAATTTATTTTTCTTGCTTTGACTTACTTATACACAATATCAACAACACTTATTACTATTATTACTGTTTTTATAATTATTACCTTATATAAAAAAACGAGCAGGAGGCTTTTTCAATATGAAAATAATTTGTTCCAAAGAGCATCTGATGGAAGGAATCAATATCGTGCAAAAAGCAGTACCGACAAAAGCAACCTTACCTATACTCGAAGGAATACTAATAGAAGCTTATGACGAATTTAAAATGACCGGAAACGATATGGAATTGGGAATAGAGTGTCTTATAAATGCAGATATTATGGAAAAGGGATCCATAGTATTAAACTCCAAAACGTTTGGAGATATAGTAAGGAGACTGCCTGACTCCGAGGTATTGATTGAAGTTAAAGAAAACAATACCGTTATAATTGAATGCGACAACTCTCACTTTGAACTAAAAGGTATGCCGTCCGACAGCTTTCCTTCATTACCTTCAATTGAAAGAGAAAATATGATTAAGGTAAGTCAGAAAGCAGTCAGGGATATGATAAGACAGACACTGTTTGCCGTAAGCACTGATGGAAACAGACCGATACTTACCGGTTCCTTAATCGAGTGTATCGGAAATGAAATCGCTATAGTTTCAATTGACGGATTCAGAATGGCCTTAAGGAAAAACTTCAACAATGAAGGATTTTCGGAATTTAGCGTTGTTGTACCCGGAAAAACCCTCAACGAGATAGTTAAAATTTTGCAACCAGTTGATGAAGACATCAATATATATAGCTCACAAAATCAAATACTGTTTGAAATCGGAAATTGCAAAGTTGTATCAAGATTGCTGGAAGGTGAATACTTAAACTATAAAAGTATTATACCGACAGAGTACGAAACAAGCGTAAGATTGAAAACCGAAGATCTTTTGTCGAGCCTTGAAAGGGCATCGTTGATTACATCGGATGAAAAGAAGTACCCTGTAAAATTCAACATCAGCGACGACAAAATAATCATTACTTCAAATACGGAAATAGGAGCAGTCAGAGAAGAAGTAAGAGTTGAAGTAAACGGAAGCAATATGGAAGTTGGCTTTAATCCCAGATACTTTATTGAAGCACTTAAAGCTATAGATGATGAGTTTGTTGACATATACTTTAATTCAAGTATAGGTCCGTGTACGATAAGACCCTTAGAAGGAGAAGGCTTTGCATACATGATACTTCCTGTAAGAATAAAAAATGACTAGAAGGTGCATATATGGAAAACGTTAAAATTAATACCGAGTATATCAAACTGGATCAGTTTTTGAAATGGGCAAATACAGTTTCAATGGGTTCTGAAGCAAAGTCATTGATACAGGCCGGTTTGGTAAAAGTTAACGATGAAGTTGAACTAAGAAGGGGAAGAAAACTTAGAGCAGGAGATGTTGTTGAAATAAATAATAGAAAATTCCAAATAGTTTAATGTTTGGAGGTTATTTATTGT
Organism: Acetivibrio sp.; assembly: GCF_035371925.1. NCBI lineage: Bacteria > Bacillati > Bacillota > Clostridia > Acetivibrionales > Acetivibrionaceae > Acetivibrio > Acetivibrio sp. The sequence continues at coordinate 16,899 of NZ_DAORXT010000027.1, forward strand.
ACATTGATAAAATATCTCTTAAAAATTTTAGAAATTATAGAGATGAGACAATAGAATTTTCCAAAGACTTAAATATAATTTATGGCCAAAATGCCCAAGGGAAGACAAATATAATTGAGGCTGTATTTTTATGCGCTTCCGGTCGTTCACACCGTACCTCAAAAGATGCTGAGCTTGTAAACATTGACGGTACGGGTTTTAGTATTTTACTTGAGCTTGAAAAGACTGAAGGCAGAAAGAATATAGGGATTGAATATGAGCGGGGAAAGAAAAAAATAGTAAAAATAAATGAAGTCCCTGTAAAGAAAATCGGAAGCCTAATGGGTAATTTGGTAGCCGTTATATTTTCCCCTGAGGATATTTTAATAATAAAAGAGGGTCCTTCACAAAGGAGAAGGTTCATCGACATAACTTTGTGTCAGCTAAAGCCATCCTACTTCTACGATTTACAGCAATATAACAAAATTCTTTTGCAAAGGAACGCATTACTTAAAGAGATTCAATTTAGACGAAGCCTTCTAGACACCCTTGAAGTATGGGATTATAAAATAGCCGAGCTGTCTTCTAGAATAATGATTGCAAGAAATGAATTTATAAATAGGCTTTGTGAAATAGCCAAAAGGATTCATTTTAACTTGACGGATGGCAGTGAAAGCATGGAGATTAAATACTCACCGTCTGTGGGTTTACATAATTTATCAGATCCGGCCGAGCTAAAGAATGAATTTATTAAGCAGCTTAGCAATACCCGGGCATCTGAATTGAAAAGGTGCGTAACATTAATTGGTCCCCACCGGGATGATTATGAAATGGTGTTAAACGGTTTAAGCTTAAAAATGTTCGGATCCCAGGGGCAGCAGAGAACTTCCGTACTTTCTTTAAAACTCGCAGAAATAGAAATAATCAGAAGTGAAACCGATGAAAACCCTGTACTTTTACTTGATGATGTAATGTCAGAGCTGGATTTTAAAAGAAGAGAATTTTTGCTGGAAAATATAAAAAACATTCAAACTTTTATTACGTGCACCGATAAAGATTTATTTGAGAACAGAAATTTTGGAGATAATTTATATATAAGGGTTGAAGCGGGAAGAGCATATTATTGACAAATGTATTATTATTGATTTAGTGTTGCTTTAAGGAAAAAAAATTGCAGTTTGTTTTAATTTAAGATAAAATAAATTAGTTAGGGCATTAGAAAGCAGACAGCTAAGCTATAATATAAATTTTGCAGTAATTATTGATTGTTGGAGGAATATTATGTTTTTGCATATTGGTGGAGATCATGTAGTACCTTTGAAAAATATAATTGCCATATTGGATATGGAAACTACCACAATATCAAAGGACACAAAGGACTTTTTGGCCATCGCTGAAGAAGAAGGTTTTATACAGGCTGTCTCGTCCGACATACCGAAATCGTTTATAATCACTGAGACAGATAAAAAGAGTATTATTTATTTGTCCCCGATTTCTTCAGTAACTTTACAAAAACGCGCAGGTTATTTGGATGACTTTTCAAAAGAAACAAGAGATTTAAAATAGATTTTTGTATATAATTTCACCGCTTCAAATATAGGAGGGAAAAATGCAAGAGATTAATTGTGAATTGAACAAGTATGACGAGAGTAATATACAGGTTTTGGAAGGTCTTGAGGCTGTAAGAAAAAGACCCGGTATGTATATAGGCAGCACGTCGTCAAGGGGATTGCACCATTTGGTGTATGAGATAATGGATAACAGTATAGATGAAGCTCTTGCCGGATTCTGTAATGAAATAAAAGTTATAATAAACAAAGACAATTCTATTACCAATATTGATAACGGAAGGGGTATACCTGTCGGAATACATCCTAAGCTTGGTATACCCACTGTTGAAGTTGTCCATACAGTACTGCATGCAGGAGGAAAATTCGACGGACAGGGTTACAAAGTATCCGGAGGACTTCATGGTGTTGGTGCTTCTGTCGTCAATGCACTGTCGGAATTTTTGGAGGTTGAAGTTTTCCGTGACGGACATATATACAAACAAAGATATGAAAGAGGAAAACCGGTAACTCCGGTAGATATAATCGGTGACACAAATTTAACCGGAACAAAGACTACTTTTAAACCTGACCCGGAAATATTTGAAGTAACTGAATTTGATTTTGAGGTTTTATTGACAAGATTGAGAGAGCTTGCTTTCTTAAACAAGGGCTTGAAAATTGTGTTAAGGGATGAAAGGCCTCAGGAGCCTGTTGAGAAGCAGCTTCATTATGAAGGTGGAATAGTCTCTTTTGTAGAGTACATGGACAGGAATAAAGATCCGTTGCATGCACCAATTTATTTCGACGGATATAAGGATGGCTCCTATATTGAGATTGCAATGCAGTATAACAAGGATGTTTATGTAGAAAACATTCACAGTTTTGCAAACAATATATCGACGGCCGAAGGTGGTACCCACCTTACCGGATTTAAGACAGCTATAACAAAAGTACTTAACGATTATGCCAAAAAATTTAATTTTTTAAAAGAAAATGAAAAAAACCTCTTAGGAGAAGATGTAAGAGAAGGTTTGACTGCTGTTATCAGTGTAAAAATTCCTGATCCTCAATTTGAAGGACAAACAAAGACCAAGCTTGGCAACAGTGAGGTAAGGGGTTTGGTGGAAAGTATAATAAACGAAAAGTTTGCAAGTTTCCTTGAGGAAAATCCTTCAATAACGAAGCTTATTTTGGATAAATGTCTGATGTCTGCAAGGGCAAGGGAAGCTGCTAGAAAGGCAAGGGAACTTACAAGAAGAAAAAGTGTTTTAGAGTCCACCACACTTCCAGGAAAACTTGCAGATTGTACTGAAAGGGATCCGTCCCTTTGCGAAATATTTATTGTTGAGGGTGATTCTGCCGGAGGTTCGGCAAAGCAGGGTAGAAATAGAAAATTTCAGGCTATTCTGCCCCTCTGGGGAAAAATGCTCAATGTTGAAAAGGCCCGTATGGACAAGGTTTACGGTAACGATAAGCTTACTCCGGTTATAACGGCTTTAGGAACAAACATTGGCCAAGATTTTGACATAACAAAGCTTAGGTATCATAAAATAATTTTAATGGCAGATGCCGATGTTGACGGTGCTCATATCAGGACATTGCTGCTGACATTTTTCTATAGATACATGACTCCGTTAATTACCAACGGTTATGTATATATTGCACAGCCTCCGCTTTTTAAGATTACTAAAGGAAAAACAGAGGTTTATGCTTATAATGAAGTTGAGGTTGAGAAAATAATAAGAGAGAACCAATGGAAAAAAGAAGACTGTACAATACAGAGATTTAAAGGTTTGGGTGAAATGAATCCTGAGCAATTATGGACTACTACAATGGACCCTGAAACCAGAACTATTTTAAGAGTTGAGCTTGAGGATGCCATCGCAGCTGATGAGATTTTCACTATTTTGATGGGAGATAAAGTTGAACCTAGAAAAGAGTTTATACAGGCCAATGCAAAGCTTGTAACCAATCTTGATATATAAATAAGTTTATTTTGCTTAACGGATATAGGGCAGATAGTTTTAAAATTGTCTGTTCTATATCTTTTTTATATATTTCGTTTATTAAAATTGTATTATAATACTGTTTAAAACGGTATTTTAGATTGACAAGATTTTTTCTTAGTTTGCATAAAATTTAATATATAGCAGTAGGGTATAGGATGTTGTAATTACTTTTAAAATTAAATGTTTTAAATGCTTTTTTATTTTAATATAAATTAATAATCAATGACGTTTGATAGTATAGAACTAATTATATATCATACAGTCTGATGAAGATAACATAATATTACGCGATGATAAATTATCATATTTTTATAAATGTAGCTTTTCTCTTTAAGCGGCATTTTTCTTTCGCCTTGTTGCATAAGGCTATAGAAAGTTAATTTTATTGAAGCTATAAATTTTTTTTAATTAAAGTGTTATAATTGCTTTGATTATATGGAAGCAGTTCTAAAGAAAAAATGTTTCACGTGAAACATTTTATGTTTTTATTTTTATTGAGTAACTCATACAGCAAAATAAAAGAAAAATCAGATTAACTTATATGACAAATGATTAAAGCAATAATTTTAGCGATAGGTATATTAAAAAATGCTATTTTGAACAATAATACAATGTAAATATGTGATAATTTTAATGTAAAATAATTAAAATAGATAATAATCGTTTGTCAATTAATGAATATGTGATATAATAAATTGGCAAGAAAACTTATACTCTATCATGAGAGTTCATATTGAGTATATAGTTCATTCAGCAAAATAAGTGAAGTTTTGAATTAAAAATTTTATTTACTGAAATACGCAAATTTAGCTGAGATTAATCCGAAGTGGGGGAGAAGTGCCCCCATTGAATTTTGAACGTTTTTAGTATCGAATGTTGATTGCCAGGGAGTGAATACAATGTCAAAAGTAATAGCAGTAGCAAATCAAAAGGGCGGTGTCGGTAAGACAACTACTGCGGTAAATTTAAGTTCTTGTCTTGCTTACAAAGGGAAAAAGGTATTGATTCTGGATATCGATCCTCAAGGAAATACCACCAGTGGACTTGGAATAGATAAGAAAAAAATTAATAAATCAACATATGATATTTTAATTAACGAAGCTGATATAAATGATATATTGATTGACACACCGGTGGAAAATCTAAAGCTGTGTCCGTCAAATATTGAGTTGGCAGGCGCTGAGGTAGAGTTGGTATCTTCAATATCCAGAGAGACGAGACTTAAAAATGCCCTTGAAACTGTTAAAAATGATTATGATTTTGTACTTATTGATTGTCCTCCTTCATTGGGACTGCTAACATTGAATTCTCTAACAGCAGCCGATAAAATACTGGTTCCGATTCAATGTGAATATTATGCTTTGGAAGGTTTAAGTCAACTCATGGAGACTGTTAAACTTGTTCAAAAGCATTTAAATAAAAACCTGGATGTCGAAGGAGTAGTACTGACAATGTTCGATGCTAGAACAAATTTATCGATTCAAGTGGTGGAAGAGGTTAAGAAATACTTTAAAAATAAAGTATATAGAACAATAATTCCTAGAAATGTCCGATTAAGTGAGGCACCAAGCTTTGGGCTTCCTATAATATTGTACGATCCGAAATCAAAAGGCGCAGAATGTTACCTGGAGCTTGCAGAAGAGGTTATAGAATATTCTGAGGAGGAAGTTCAATGAGTAAGAAAGGTCTTGGAAAAGGTTTGGGCGCATTAATTTCTGGTGCCGGCGAAGAAAAGGTTGACAGTGGAGTTGTTGAGGTTAAAATAAATGACGTAGAACCGAATTCGAGCCAGCCAAGAAAGTATTTTGATACTGAAAAGCTTGAACAGCTGGCCGAGTCTATTCGACAGCATGGTGTCGTTCAACCGATAATTGTCCGGCGTGAAAACGATACTTATAAAATTGTTGCCGGTGAAAGAAGATGGAGGGCTGCAAGGCTTGCCGGCCTTACGACGATACCGGTTATTGAAAAGGATTTATCTAATAAGCAGATTATGGAAATAGCTCTCATTGAAAACATTCAGCGAGAGGATTTAAATCCTATTGAAGAGGCAGAAGCGTATAGTAGGCTTTTAAATGAGTTTAATATGACTCAGGAAGAACTGTCCAATTCAATTGGAAAAAGCAGATCTGCTATTGCAAATACCATAAGACTTTTGGGATTAACGGAAAAAGTAAAGGAAAAGCTAATTGAAGGACAAATAACAAGCGGACATGCCAGGGCATTGTTGCCTATTGAAGATAAAGAGCTTCAGGAAAAGCTTTGTGATGAAATTATAGATAAAAATCTTACCGTAAGACAAGTTGAATCTTTGGTAAAAAAGAAACTTGACGATGTAAAGGACAAAGAAAATAAAAGAAATAATATTGATAAAGTAAATAAAGAGGAATATCTAAAGATTGAAGAGAATTTACAAAATATATTCGGCACAAAAGTAAAATTGATAAACAATAATAAAAAGGGTAAGATTATGATTGAGTATTATTCGGAAGATGAGCTTGAAAGGTTAATTGAATTATTAAGAAGTATTGGTAATAAATAGGACGCCCTATTTTCTGTTATAATCGATTTTATTTATTCGAGTAATATAAAATATCAACTTTAGTGTAATTTTTGTTTAAATTGAATATAGGCCGTTATATTAATGATAGAAATATATGGATATAATTTTATTACTCAAAACCAAATTTGTCTTAAAATTTTGTTTTGCAGTTTTTTTACTCAGACTATGAAAGTATAAATTTAATGGAACATTACTTTTTAATGTTTCACGTGAAACATTTTATTAATATAATAAAGAGAATAACTCATAAAAGTAAAAACATCTTGTATAACGGCAAGAGAAAAATTCAAACAATATAGTTTAAATACGAAAAAAATAATTAATGCTAAAGAAGATATGAAAAAATAATCTCAAAACAAATATGGATTTGAGAAAACAATACAGATAACTTAAAAAAGACACAATCAAAAAAGACAATAACAAAAGAGAAGGGGTAAATATGACATCAAATATTATAACTGACATCATTCAATTATACGTCCCGTATATACTGATTGCAAATACACTGCTAATTTTGATATTAATAATAGCTTTATTTTCAACCAACAGGAAACTAAAAGAACTCAAAAAAAAATATAAAAAATTCATGAATGGATCGGATAACAAGAGCATTGAACAGCTATTATTAGACAATATAAATCTGTCAAATGATATATCTTTAAAAAATAAAGAAATAGAAAACAGAGTAAGCGGTTTGGAAAGAGATATGCAGCGTTGCATACAAAAAGTTGGAGTAATCAGATACAACGCATTTGATGATGTAGGCAGTGATTTAAGTTTTTCAATAGCACTGCTGGACGATAATGATAATGGTGTTGTAATAAGCGGAATATATTCAAGGGAGAGTTCAACAACATATGCGAAGAAAATAGTAAACGGAACCTCCAAACATGTGCTTTCTGCTGAAGAACTACAGGCTATATCCGAATCAAAGAAAATAAATTATTAATAAAGTAATGGGTGAATAAAATGTATAAAAATAAAGAAAGCAAAACATTGTGGGTCTATTCAATAATACTGTTTGCTTGCGCAGCGATTGTATTGCTATGGACTGGATATAGTCAAATAAAAATAAATGATGATTTAGAAGAATATCAAAATAAATTGAGTGACAAGGAAAATGAAAATAGTATATTTCAGTACAACTTAAGTTCGGCGCTTGCACAAAATGAGAAATTGAAGGAAGAGATAAATGAACTGAAAAATAAATTGGAAGCATCGAAAAATGAAAATGAATCATTAAAAAAAGAAATCAAAGACTTAGAGAAGAGAACAGAGAAAGATAAAAATTTTTACGAAGAGATAATAAAGGCTGATATAGAATATATAAACGGGAATATAAAAGAATGTGCAATTATACTGTTTGAAATAGATTACAAAAACATAACCGACAAGAATTTACTGATAAAATATAACGATTTAGCGGAAAAAACCTATAGAAAAGCTTCAGAATTATATTATTTTGAAGGATATAGCAACTACAAGAATAAGAAATATAATGAAGCAATAGAGAGTTTTAATTTTGCATTAAAATTATACGATAAAGATTATTATGCGGATGATTGTTATTATTTTATAGCATATTCACAATATTATATCGGAAATTATGACAAAGCAAAAGAAGCGCTTAGCACTATTATTGATAATTATCCAAACAGCAGCTATTATAAAGATGCGAAGGACCTTTTAAAAATTATTGAAAATAAATAAATATTAAAATAAACATATATTAATAATAAATTTAACGGCCAAAAATAAAGAAATAACAAAAAATAAATTTATAAACTATACAATTAACAGTAAGGAGTAATGATTATGCTTGATATTAAATTAATAAGAAGTAATCCTGAAATTTTAAAGAAGGCACTTCAAAAAAGAAAGGACAACTTTGATGTAGAAGGCCTTTTAAATCTTGATGAAAAAAGAAGAAAAACCCTTATGGAAGTTGAGCAATTAAAGAGCAAGCAAAATGAAAATTCAAAACTTATTCCCCAATATAAAAAAGAGGGAAAAGACGTATCAGCTCTAATGGATGAAATGAAGAGCCTTTCGGAAAGAGTAAAAGCATTGGATGCGGAGGTTAGGGAGATTGACGAAGAGTTAAACGCTATTCTTTTGACCATACCCAACATACCGAATGACAGTGTTCCATTGGGAGATAGTGATGAAGACAATGTAGAGGTAAGAAGATGGGGAGAACCCAGAAAATTTGATTTTACTCCAAAGCCCCACTGGGAGATTGGAGAAAATCTTGATATACTTGATTTTTCCAAGGCAGCAAAGGTTACAGGAGCAAGATTTACGTTTTATAAAGGATTAGGAGCAAGGCTTGAAAGAGCATTAATGAATTTCATGCTGGATTTGCATGTTGACAAACATGGTTATAAAGAAGTATTTCCGCCATTTATGGTACATAGAAACAGTATGATTGGAACAGGACAATTGCCAAAATTTGAAGAGGATGCATTTAAAGTAAGTGATACCGATTATTTCTTAATACCTACTGCGGAAGTACCGGTAACCAATATGTATAGAGAGCAAATACTTGATGTTAAAGAACTTCCCATAAAGCATGTTGCATATTCGGCATGCTTTAGAGCAGAGGCTGGTGCTGCGGGCAGGGATACCAGAGGACTTATAAGACAGCACCAATTTAATAAAGTGGAATTGGTAAAATTTACAACTCCAGAGACATCGTACGAGGAGTTGGAAAAGCTCACAAATGATGCAGAGGAAGTATTACAATTACTGGGAATACCTTACAGGGTTGTGAAGATATGTGTAGGAGACTTGGGCTTTACTGCTGCAATGAAATATGATATAGAAGTATGGATGCCCAGCTACAACAGATATGTAGAAATATCTTCATGCAGTAATTTTGAAGACTTCCAGGCGAGAAGAGCAGGAATCAAATTCAGAAGAGGACCAAATGAAAAGCCAGAGTTTGTTCATACATTAAACGGCTCGGGAGTTGCAATAGGAAGAACGACAGCCTGCATACTTGAAAACTATCAGCAAGCGGACGGATCGGTTGTGGTGCCGGAGGCTCTCAGAGAGTATTTAAGAGGCATCAGTGTAATAAAATAATTTAAGCTTTATCAGGTATTCCTCTAAGGGGGAATGCCTGTTTTAAAGTTTTAAATACAGTGTATATTGATTATAAATCTTCTTCAATCAAGGTGTTTTAAAAGAAATAAAAAATTACCGTAATAAGGCACAAGAAAAGTATTGACAAAACCATATATATCGTGTTATATTAATTTGTGTCGCAAGGATGGAGAGATGGTCGAGTTGGTTTAAGGCACCGGTCTTGAAAACCGGCGTAGGTGTGAGCCTACCGTGAGTTCGAATCTCACTCTCTCCGCCATATTATTTTTAATATCAAATTTTTTGCGTGGAGAAGTACCCAAGTAGGTCGAAGGGGACGGTTTGCTAAACCGTTAGGTCGGGTAACCGGCGCGAGGGTTCGAATCCCTCCTTCTCCGCCACAATTTGTCCCAAAACCCTTGTTTTACAAGGGTTTCCGGCATTTCTATACTGAAATTTTAATGCCTATGCAGATTTTTTTATATAATAAAAAAGGGTTTTCCCCTTTATTATCCCTGCATTGCCTCTATCAATTTCTTTGCACCTACCATGTTGATTGCTCTTTTAAGATTGTAGGCAAGAAAACTAAGCCCCAGCTCTGCTGTGACCTTCTCTTTACCCTTACATAACAAATAATGTGCCCCATGATACCATTTCACCGTTCCGAAAGGATGCTCCGACAAGCACATTCGCTCTTTGATTTTGTGGATATCTTCCTTGGGCTTGAGGACAACTTTTTTTGGAACATAATCTTTGCGGTCAAGAGTATGATTGAATGGGTTTATCTCAGCTCCTTACGGTATAGAATTTAACTTTAACTCTGGACTTCCATACATCCTAACAGGGACGAACTTTGTATTAGGACCAAAGCTTACCGTTTTATGGCCTTTTCCTCCGGTACACCTGTTAGGACACTGGCGACAAGCATCTTTATTGCCATAAATGGTATTTTTCCTTGCGCTGTGTTAACTCATTGATGGCAGCCTTGATTTTTTCAGCTGAGGGTTCATCAGGTTCAGATGAGTCATTCTTATCCATTTGGGTAAGATATTCTGAAATATGTTCATCTATGCTTTTTAACTTCTTTTCCAGGACTTCTGCAGGGAGGACGTCCGGTATCTGCCGGAGTAGTACGGAGAAAACCTGCTGCCTCCATATCAAGATTATCTACAAAAGTATCTATTACACGAACAGGATTATTCTCAGATATGTAGTCCTCAAGACATTCTGTTACAATGATTATCTGGTTACGTGGCTATCCTTTTATATATTCCATAATGGACCTCTGTTTGCACAAATTATATTAATATAATAACATAATGTTACATAGTTTTTAATATTTAGTATTAATGTGCTGGGTTTTCGGACAGTCTGGCCAGACAAAAGCATTTCGGAAGACGAGATGCTTTTGTTTTATTTTCTACTCCATATTTTTTGCCCTCTTTCGAAGAGTTGAGCGTACCTCTGTTATATCCCTTTTGCTGTTCTTTGAAACTTTATAATAGGCTATTACCGATGGGATGACAAAAAGCTGGAATATTATCATTGTAATTATATAATTGTAAGGCTCATTAAAATAGTGAGAAACAATGCCTAATGCTATACCCATAAAGGCATTTCCACAGGAACGTGCAAGTCCGTTTATAAAATTGGATATACTAAAGCTCGTTGCCCTATGTTCGGGAAGGTTCACATCAGTAATCAAAGCAAGCCAATTGGGAATATTGGCAGATTGGACAGCTGAAGCTAAAACTGAGAGAAGAAACACGGATAGAACCCATGGATTGAGAATAACCTGTCCCAATAAAGAAAGCAAAATGGAAACTGAACTGCCTTTATCCGGTAAATTAAGATTTCTTAACGGAATTATAAAAACAGATATATAAAGGGGCATGATGAAAAAAATGAGGGAGCCTGCAAGGAGTGCCCTGGCTCTCAAAGTTTTTTTCTGCAGCTTGTCACCTAAGTAGCCAAAATAAGTTGATGAAAGCCCGCCAAGCTGAAAAATGGCATAAAAGTAACTTGCAGCAATGATGGAAGTTTCTTCGCTATACCCTTGAGATTCTATTTTAGAGGCATACAGTGTTGGAAGCCATAATAGTGTGCCAAGGGTAATATTAAGAAAAAACCCCTGTATCATAAGCCAAAAATTGCTCTTCTTTGTCAAGATGTTTTTAATACTTGAAAGACTTATGTTGTAATTGTAACTGTCAAATTTAGCTCCCGTAAGTTCAGGTTCTGCCGCACCTTTTACCGGCTCATTAACAAAGAAATACAAAAATATAAAAAACACGCCTAAAAAAGATATAATTACAAACGGCATGCGCCATCCCAGCTTTGATGAAACAATAGGGGCCATAATTGATCCTGCAATGCAACCAAAGCCCTGTGAAAGTCCCCACAAGCTCATAATGGTACCAAGAAACTTCTTTGGTACATAATCGGTCAGTACGCTAAAGCCAATGGAACTGTTGCATCCAAGGCCAAGTCCAGTGAAAATCTGAAAGATGACCAAGTGGAAATAGCTTTGACTCAAAGAGGTAAGAAAAAGGAATAGTGACCAGATTAGAGTACCTATGATTATAAGTCTTTTTCTATTACCTTTATCCGCAAGATAACCCCAAACAATGCTTGACAATGCTGTAAAAAGTATTGTTACGGCAGATACACTTCCCATGACGGAGATATGCACATTCAAACTTTTAGATATAGATGAAAACAGAGGAGGAAAAAGGCCAATGACTGCATATTCAAGGGAAGCTAGAGCAATAAAAATAAAAACAGTAAAAATAGTACTTAATCCGGCTTTACTTTTTATCATAGTATTTGACCCTCACATATCGTTGTAAGTATATAATAGAATATTGAAAATAAATAATGTATTATTTATAAATAATAGAAAAATTTTGTTTTGTCAATAGGTAATTTGAAAAATGAACCTTAGTACTAATTTTGCACGGAAAATAAAAGAATATTCACTAATAAAAAATAAGATGTATAAGCGCGTTTTCTGAATTGCTTATACATCTTATCCTTATACATTCAAAAGATTAAAATTCAACAACTATATAAGTCTTGATGCGTAAACTTCAAATTAATTGAATTATTTTATGCGGAAGTACAATAAAGAGTCTTTATACTCTAAACTGTCATCTTTCTCTACAACAAGATAACTTTCCTCACCTTTAAGCACAGGTAAAATTACCTTTCCGGTATAAGAGAAATTGATTTTTTCTCCCGCTTTAATTTTGTTTACAATACCGTTACTGTCTTCAACAGCTTTACGGGCATTTTCAGACAAGGAACCGTCAAAAGAGTAATCTGTGCCTCCTATTACGCTTGCACCTGTTGTTGTTTTTGAACCCCATATGTCTCTGTAGAAAGCCAGATGCGGATATACTTCATCGGATTCTATTTTTCCATTTGAAACCGTAACCTTGGCAGTAACTAAAACATAGTCAAATTTACTTGCGTCTGAATTTACACTGAAACCGAGGCTTTCTATATAATCAAGAGTCACAGGTTCTACATCCAGAACGGTAAAAGAGTAATCGGCAGAGACATAAGTATCAATATACTTTTCTCTTGCTGACCAATAATATGTATCACCAAGCTTTACAGGGTCTTCGAAAGTTCCCTTATTCTTATTGGTGGTGTTTGTTGAAGGCTTGGATGTCTCGGTATTGGCTGTAGGTGTTGGCTTAGGCTGTGATGTAGTGGTACTAACAGGAGTGTTCACAGGGGTATTGCCTTCGGATGTCAAATAAATTGATTGAGTATTGCCATCCCATTCAATTCCAACACCAACCAAATCACTTATAGCTCTTAAAGGCAAGTATGTTCTTCCATTGATTATAACCGGTGAAATTTTTGAGCCGTCAGTATCTGTGAAATTTTGAAGCTCACCGTTGTAGTAAATTTTAATGTTGTCGTTTGCGGTTGCATCAACTTTTCTTAATGCACTGTAACCCCATACTGTACCTGCTGCAACCATGCTTGTGATAACCAGGACTGCTACAACTAGAGAAATTTTCTTCATTCTCTTCATGCATACCATCTCCCTTGTGTTAAATTTATAATAAATATAAAAGGATTATACCATATTTTTTAGAAATATTTAAACGAAATTCAATTCAAAGATAAAAAACTCTTAGAAAATTTATTAAGTTTCAGGATTTTACCATTTGAACAGCTATTTTTTGATGTGAATGCTTTACAAGGATCAAATTCATATCGTTTAATTTATATAATAAGGTCCGATTTGAATTTTCTTTCTCCGGTTTCTACTGATTCTAGTAACATGTCTTCTCTATGCAAATAATATAATTCTATCTTCGGGGAGATTTATCTTTTACTTGGCTTAGAAGTCTAAAATATTAAATATATTGTGCTATCCTTTAGCATTTCTAAAAACACGGTATTATCAATCAATTTGTCTTGTTCTTCAATTGAATTGTCCGATGTTTTTCTCGTGAATTTTATTCTTCTGGTCTGCCTGTAGTTATCAACAAAGGTATGGATGTTTTTCTCATCTATATATCCTAGACTGGTCCATTCATAAATTAGAAAATCATTCGATTTAAAAGTTATGGAAATATTATCTCTGACTTTAAAGTTCTCATCTTTGTAAAGCATTTCTTTAGTGTTTGAAACAAATTCATATGTATCCCTATCACTGCTAAATATAGTGATATTATCAATATTTTTATTATAATAAAAAGACAATATATAACTTAAAACGGAAATAGATATTTCTCCCGCATTTTTCCTTTGAATTCTGCCGTTTGAAAGTTCCTTTTTGTCTAACCCTTCTTTATAAAATAAGCCAAGCCATTCTTCATAAGGGTCTAACTCCTCTACAGGTCTGTTTTCAAGATGTTTTTCTTGATAAAACTGACAAGTCTGCTCACATTGTAACAGCAGTATAGAAACAAATAGTATAATTCCGCTTCTTTGTAGTCTACCAATATTAAATATTCAACTTCATCTATAATTAGAAGTTTTGTATATTGATTTAAATCCTTTATATAACTTTTTCTATTTTCGCTATCACAAACTTCAGTCTAAACCCATCTAGGAATAAGAATCATATCATAGTGCTTAAATATCTTTTCAGGACTGATGCTTTCACGTACCCAGGTCAAAAATTCTACAGAATTATTATCCAAGATGAAAACCTTGAGAGACTTGCCCATAGAAAGGAATTCTTTTAAGTAGTAAACATCGTTTCCTTTCATTTGACAAGCTTCTCCGCTTCTTTTTTAATTTTATTCTTTAACATAAGTAAAAAGTGATAGTTGTCTTTATGATGAGAAACATCTGGATTTTCTTTTATAGCATTTAGAATTTTTTTCTCTAACCCTCCTAAACTTACAATATATGATGGCTTTACCAACTCTGTATCCAATTCCAAATCAATAAATTTTTGCACTAAGTTTTTAGGCTTATTATCAAAATGCTCAAGAATTTTCTCTTTTAAGTCCAAATCATTATACTTTATAACGGCTTCTTCAAATAATTCTATCAGCACTGCTTTGTATGGAGCCTTATAAACATCCATGCATTTTATAACTCTATCGATGAATTTCTCATCATCTAGTGAATAGTAGTAGTCATACACATTGCCAAAAATCATCTTTGCAGCAAAATAGTCTGCTTTTCTCTCATTTAAATCCATATCAACAACAATATTATGTGTATCATCCATCAAACTGATGTCATAGAACAAATGGTATATTTCATGCCAAGCCACGAAATATTGATAAACACGGGGTTGAGCTGTATTAATAACGGGTATTCTAATTTTACCTTTTGTAATAATAGCTCCACCCCAATACTCATCATCAATTGGGATTTGTATCAAATGGTGCTCTTTTAACACAGAAAAAGATAGTTTATCCTGTACAGTTATTCTAGACTTATTAAATCTTACTGTAAAATCATTTGTTAGCCTTAATATATCATCTCTTATAAATTTGTTTTTTTCAATAACCAGTTCGAGGCTTTTACTTGTTATTAATTCTGACATAATTTGCACCTCTTAATTGTAGTACAGTTCGCAGATATGAACAATATCCTCTAAAATACCAAACATTTCTTGAGCATTAGTTTTCATGGTATGACTTTCCGGAGCATTGTCGGACAATGCAAAAATAAGTTCCTTTTTTATCTTGGATTTTGGAACATAGCTAAGTAGTTGTTCTTCATTCATGCTCTGGCTTTTCAAAATCTTTTGAATATGGGTTTTGAATGTAGCCAGGCTGTTAACTTCTCCTCTAATCAGTTCGTTTAAAGTAGGTCTTGAAATATTAGTAATTCTAGAAAAAGAGGACTTTGTATAACCATTATCTCTAATAATGTATAAAATATTTTCACCTATTAATTTTCTGTTTTCAAACAATAATTCAATGTTCATTTTCTACACCTCTCTGATATATTATACACCAAAAGTGTAAAAAACGATACGGTTTGTAAAAAAAAATTTTACAACACTTTTATATAAAAAGTAACATGACCAATTAAAAAGGTTTATTTATCATGCTCAAAATATTAAGATTTCTTCTATTTTTCAAGTTTTTAATGTGTTAATGTTTAATTTTGGATATTAAAACATTAATTTTTAAATTAAAAAAGGGCACTGACCCCAAAATTTATCTTATTTTGAGACAGCCCCTTATAAAGGATTATTATTAATATTCATAAT
>NZ_DAORXT010000028.1:0-32454 GCF_035371925.1 Acetivibrio sp.
AGCTGGTCCAACCGGTGGAGCCGGAGTTGCTTTCCCCGCAGGAATTTGAAGTTTTACATAGCCAACGACTTTCTTAGCCATATTTTCCACCTCCCAATTCTTATCATAATAAATCACCCTTTACTTTGGTAAAGAGGGATTTATTATTAACTCTTGCAATATTTTATAGTAAAAATTATAATGTCCGTTTCCAAAACAATTTATATTTTTTGAATCTGGAAAAGCTCCAGTTCAACAGGTGTTTCCCTTCCAAACATTGACACAGAAACACGTACCTTTTTCTTTTCCAGATTTATTTCTTCAACTATTCCAATAAAGTTTTCCAAAGGACCCGAAACTACCCTTACATTATCTCCGACCTCATAGTCCAGCACAGGAGCAAACTCTTCAACTCCAATAGCCCTTATCTCCTCATCGGATAAAGGCACGGCTTTAGATCCCGGTCCGACAAACCCCGTAACCCCTCTTGTATTTCTGACTACATACCAAGATTCGTCATTCATTATCATCTTGACAAGAACATATCCTGGAAACACTTTTTTGAGGGAGGCTTTCTTCTTGCCGTCTTTAATTTCAATCTGCTCTTCCATAGGCACAACTATATCGAGAATATAGTCCTGTAAATTCCTATTTTCAACGATCTTTTCAAGGTTTGCCTTCACTTTGTTTTCATATCCGGAATAAGTATGAACCACATACCATTTTGCTCCCTCGGATACTTCATTATTCGGCATAAAGCTCCAAGTCCTCCTTTATAACTTTATTAGTGCATACTGCTTTATGCATAAGCTTAGTAAATAAGGTTGTATATAGCACCAAATCCAAGGTCAAACAACCAAATTATTACTCCAACAATTAGGCACATAATCAAAACCGTAATGGTATTGTTGATAAGCTGCGACCTTGTAGGCCAGATAACCCTTTTTAACTCGTTTTTAATGTCCTTTACATATCTTACAAATTTCCCTTTTGTCTTTTCAACCTTAGAGACTTTCACTTCCTCAGCCATACGAACACATCTCCATTTTTAAATATTTTTTGTTCTGTCACCGCAACAGAAGTACTTCTACCGATGTCAGCATTATTTTGTCTCTTTATGAACGGTATGCTTATGGCAGAACCTACAATATTTTCTCATTTCAAGTCTGTCGGGATTGTTCTTTTTGTTTTTCATTGTATCATAGTTTCTCTGCTTGCACTCTCCACAAGCCAATGTAATTTTTACTCTCACCTTTCACACCTCCAAGGTCTTTCTAAGAATCAGATATATTTAAAATATAATTTTATATCTCATTTTCACATAAAAAAAAAGACGTACAGCGAAACAATCAATAATTTAACATATATTTTTGTCAAAGTCAAGGTTTTTTATATGTTTGTCCATAAATTTTTTTCTTTAAAATCGATTTTAATCTATGTAAATCTCTATGTAAATCGTTATAAATCGTTTTTTATCTAAAAAATACCTGTTTCGCTCTACGCCCGATTTTATGAAATTATTACTCTTCAATAAGCTCGCTGATCGGTGCTCCTGGTGGAACAATGGGGAATACCTTTTCATCTTTGTCAATCTCAAAATTAATCACCACAGGAGTATCTGAAGACGCCAGAGCCCTCTTTAGAGCCTCGTCGACTTCTTCCTTGGTTGTTACATTTATTCCGATGGCACCGTAAGCCTCCGCCAGAGCCTTGAAATCGGTACACCTGTCCAATGTAGTCGCAGAATACCTTCCTCCGTAAAACAATTGCTGCCATTGTCTTACCATTCCCAAAGCACGGTTGTTAAATATAGCTATTACTACCGGAAGCTTGTACTCGACAGCTGTGGCGAGCTCGTTGCAGTTCATCCTGAAGCTGCCGTCGCCGGCAACATTTATAACCTTTTTATCAGGCTTTCCAATCTGCGCGCCAATACACGCTCCAAGACCGTATCCCATGGTCCCCAAACCGCCTGAAGACAAAAACTGTCTTGGAGAAGTGTATTTATAGAACTGGGCAGCCCACATTTGATGCTGACCCACCTCAGTAGTTATTATTGCTTCTCCTTTGGTGAGCTCATACATTCTTTCAATAATGTACTGCGGATGAAGCTTGTTGTCCTGAGGATATTTGAGAGGATAGAGCTCTTTCCACTCATTGATTGTTTTAACCCATTCGGTGCACTCTTTCTTTTCCACCTTTTGGTTTAGAAGCTTCAGTATTTTCTTTATATCGCCTTCAATGGCATATTGAACATTAATATTTTTCCCTATTTCGGCAGGGTCAATGTCTATGTGCATAATATTCGCATTAGGCGCAAATCTCCGGACATCGCTTATTACTCTGTCGCTAAACCTTGCTCCGATGGCAATAAAAAGATCCGATTCGGAAACTGCCATATTTGTAGTTCTTGTACCGTGCATTCCAATCATTCCCATGAATAGCTCATGGTTTCCCGGAAAAGCACCCATTCCCATTAAAGTTGTGGTAACAGGTATTTGGGCTTTGGTTACAAACTCGAAGAGCTCTTTATTAGCTCCGGCAATCGACACGCCGCCGCCTGCCAAAATAACCGGCCTTTGGGCTTTATTAATTGCCTCTGCAGCTCTATCAATATCCTTCTCATCTGTTCTTACCGGAACTGACGGCAATTTTTTTGGAGACTTTGGCTCATATTCGGCATATGCCGCGGTTACATCCTTGCATATATCAATTAGAACGGGGCCTGGTCTTCCTTCCTTTGCTATAAAGAATGCTCTGCGTACCACGTCAGCCAATTTTTCAACATCCTTGACTATAAAGTTGTGCTTGGTTATGGGCATGGTTATTCCAGTTATGTCAACTTCCTGGAAAGAATCCTTTCCCAAAAGTGACGTTGCAACCTGTCCTGTGATTGCAACCATCGGAACCGAATCCATGTAGGCAGTTGCTATCCCCGTAACCAGATTTGTAGCACCGGGACCGGATGTGGCAATACATACCCCAACCTTCCCTGTTGCCCTGGCATAGCCGTCTGCAGCGTGGGCCGCCCCCTGTTCATGGGATGTCAGTATATGCCGTATTTCATTTTGAGCTCTGTACAGTTCATCATATATATTCAAAACAGCTCCGCCCGGGAATCCAAATATTGTATCCACGCCCTGTTCTTTAAGACACTCAATTAATATTTGCGAACCGGTCAATTTCATTTCTATTACCCCCATATTTTTCCGTAAATATCACCACAAATTAAATGTATTTGTCAGACTATTTGTTTTCGAGGATTGCACCTTTGTTTGCAGAAGAAACAAGTTTTGCATACCTTCCAAGATAACCCTTTGTTATTCTTGGTGCAGGTGCCTTCCACTGCTTCATTCTCTCTTGGATTTCGTCTTCAGATATTTCAATATCAAGCTTTCCGTTAGGTATGTCTATGCTGATAATATCCCCGTCTCTGACTATTGCTACAGGTCCTCCTGCCATGGCCTCCGGAGATACGTGACCTATTGAAGCACCTCTAGTAGCACCGGAGAAGCGTCCGTCGGTAATCAAGGCAACATCCTTGTCAAGACCCATTCCTGCGATTGTGGAAGTTGGGGACAGCATTTCCCTCATGCCGGGGCCACCTTTTGGACCTTCATAACGAATTATGACTACATCGCCTTTGTTTATTTTTCCATTGTAAATTGCTTCTATGGCAGCATCCTCCGAATCAAACACCCTTGCAGGCCCTTTATGAACCAACATTTCGGGAGCAACAGCCGAGCGCTTCACAACTGCGCCGTCGGGAGCAAGGTTACCCTTAAGCACTGCTATGCCGCCTGTGGGACTATATGGATTGTCAACGCTTCTTATAACATTATTGTCTTTTATTACTGCATTTTCAATGTTTTCTCCCACTGTCTTGCCGGTAACGGTTATCAAATCCAAATTCAAAAGATTCTTTTTGGAAAGCTCCTTCATCACAGCCTGCACTCCTCCTGCAGCGTACAGGTCCTGAACATGATGGTGTCCTGCCGGAGCCAGCTTGCAAAGGTTGGGCACCTTGCTGCTTATTTCGTTTATGATGTCAAGGTTTATTTCTATTCCCACTTCATTGGCAATAGCTGGAAGATGAAGCACCGAGTTTGTCGAGCACCCCAAAGCCATATCCACGGCTAGAGCATTCTCAAAGGCCTTTGGCGTCAAAATATCCGAAGGCTTTATATCTTTTTCAACCAACTCCATTATCTTCATTCCGGCCTTCTTTGCAAGGCGTATTCTCTCGGCATAAACCGCAGGAATTGTTCCGTTGCCGGGAAGACCCATTCCCAAAACCTCAGTCAGGCAGTTCATGGAGTTGGCGGTAAACATACCGGAGCAAGAACCGCAGCCGGGACATGCTTTTTCCTCATACTCACTTACTTCCTCTTCTGTCATTTTACCAGCCTTGTAAGCACCTACAGCCTCAAACACACTGTTTAAATCCAGATCTTTGTCATTGTGCCTCAATGACAGCATGGGACCTCCGCTTATCACAATAGAAGGAACATTTATCCTTGCAGCTGCCATCAACATTCCGGGCACTATCTTGTCGCAATTAGGGATAAATACCATACCATCGAAGCTATGGGCCAATCCCATCGCCTCGCAGGAATCTGCTATAAGCTCTCTTGTAGCCAGGGAATATTTCATTCCGATATGTCCCATTGCTATCCCGTCACATACTCCGATTGCGCCGAACTCAACGGGAGTACCTCCGGCCATTCTGATGCCTGCCTTTACAGCCTCGGCAATTTTGTCCAAATGTATATGTCCGGGAATAATCTCATTTTTGGAATTAACAACACCTATAAGGGGTCTTTGCAATTCTTCGTCTGTATAACCCATTGCTTTAAATAATGCTCTATGAGGAGCTTTCTCCACACCCTTTTTTACTACGTCACTCTTCACGACACATTCCTCGCTTTCCAAATATATATTAGTCTCAATATTAAAATCAAAAATTAAACCTTGCTGTTTGCTATGATTTCCAAATTATTATAATAATAGCCGGGTTTGCCCGGCTATTGATTTGTTTATTATTTATTTTACTACTACAAAGCTTTGATTGTCCAGTGTTTTAATAAAAAAGCATTTTTCGTTAAATATTTTAAAACCATAAATAACATTCATTAATTGTGTCAAACCTCACACTATGATATCCTTCGGGAACATCCAGTCCACAATAAAATTGTTCTGGTACAGCACCTTTGCAATGCCCGAACTTTCAATGGCATCAAACAATCCCTGAAACTTCGGTGATGCACTGAACATCATCAGTACGGCAAAAACAATATAAACCACCATAAGCCCTTCCAATGCGCCCAAAGTAAAGCCCCCTATCTTGTCTACCTCCTTTATGACCGGAAGGGAAGTAATACCTTTTAATACACCCTGGAGTATAAACAATGCTATTCTTATCACAACAAACATAACTATCAGACTTATAATGTCAATTATCATATGGGCAAGAACATCACTAAGGGACTCCATAATGGTTGAAACATCAATCAAATCCGTAAGATTTGGCAAGCTCTTGCCAATGCTGTTTTTTATCATATCTTTCATAAATCCGGGCAGATTCAGGCCGTCAACAACTGACTGGGCCGAAGCCTTTGCCGCCGAATTAACCCCAAGACTCATAGCCTCTTGCCGGAGCATGAGATTGGTGAAAATTCCCCTCTTTATACTGTCGAATAACTTTGATTTTGATAAAATGTTTGAAATTATCGGATAAAGTTTGACGGATAAAATTGCCGATATGAAAAAAGAAGCCAGCTTAAATACTGCATAAACAACGCCCTTTTTATACCCAACCAATGCTAATCCCAAAATAATTGCAATTACCACCAAATCAATCCAGTTCATATTTTCCCCCTTATAAGCTAATTCATTTTTAAAAGAATGACGCCTTCCTTTGTAATTGCCAAAGCTTCATTTGAGCCAAGAAACTTCACTTCATTTATCAAATACTCCGAAGTGTAGCTTCCCCTGAGCTGTCCGGCAACATCTATAAAATAAACACATTTTGATGTGTTTATAGCTATAAAGTCATTATTTGCGGCTATATTCACAATATCCTGGTCGATTCTGTAATCCGCCACTTCTCTTCCTTTGGAATCAACTATGAGCACATGGCCGGTTTGTCCCATCATACCTTTTTCACTGAAAGCATATACGGCATATCTGTCTTTCATAATATCCAAACTATATACTTTGCCGTTTACTGTTCTTTTCCATTTTTCTTCCAAATCCCGTCCAAAGAGATAAATCGCCGAATCCGACGCTGCCACAACAGTATCGTCATTCAAATAGCGAATTGCCGGAAAAATAACGTCTTCAAAAGTCTTGCCAACAACACTCTCTCCTGCAATTGTATACAAGTGAAGCCCCGTATTTATGCTAATGCCTGAAGTATCCACACAATTTATAAGAACCTCTCTTCCGGACGGGGACACCTCCGATGAAATAGCATAAGTTTCTCCTAAAATCTTGGTAAAAAGGAACACTCCCTGCTTGTTGAATACCGATACTGCGGATTTGTCCCTGTCAGCCTTGTGAAGAACAGTAACATAACCGGCATTGTTTATGCTGGCATTTATTATACTGTAATCCAGCTTTTTTTCCCACTTTTTCTCCTTGCCGCTCAATACATAAATATCCTTTGATTCCAAACCCGAAGCCAAAAGATACTCTCCTGAGGACCTTACATACGGTAAGTTCAATGAAACGGGGTATATCCACTGCTCCTCACCGTTTCTGTCAAGGTACTCCACTCCGTTCTTTGTGCATCTTACAATGTAGCCCTTGTGAACGCCAAACTCAGAGCCTTGGCTGTCCTCATATCTTAACAGGTTGCCTGTTACTTCATATACCTCTTTATCTCCGATGAAAAATCCGTTTGCTATTACATCCCGTACACTTATGCTTTTAATGTCTATACCCTTGCTGTTGAGATAGGCAACAGCAGCCGTGCATACAACTATGACCATAAGTATAAAAAACAGTAGTATACTCATCCTGCTTGAAGGTTGCCGCGTCTTTGGTACGTTTTCAGGGCTGTTCACCTTGACCTCACTCCATATTTTTCTTAAGTAAATAAACCAGTATAAAAATATTGTATCATATATATCGTTTTTACTTCAATCTATCGGTCTCTATTTTTGTACACCCTCTTGGAGGAAACAGGAGCAAAACACGCGGAAAGCCTTGAAAAGAGCATATTGAGTCCCTGGAACAGTATCATAAACATCATAAACATTCCTATATACCCAAATATCGGATATACCGACGATATGAGTCCCGAAAATCCCACATTTGAAATCGGCACAACAAAACCGCATATTACCGGAATCAATATTTTCCTGCTTATTCTAACCTTATTTGCTATTCTCTCAATAAAACCATATCCCGATGTAACAGCAGCAATAAACATTGCAAGCAGGAGCAAAATCCTGTAAAATCCCCCTAAAGCCGAATTGTACCTTCCAATTACACTTAAGACCGGAATCTCTTCTGAAATAATATCGGGATAAAACAGATAAAGGATAATGTTTAAAATTATTGCTATAAAGCTTAGCGTAAGCCCGCCGACAATTCCTCCTGCCGCAGCAATTCTCCTGCTTTTTAGGTATGGTAAGAGACTACACATAACCACAACTCCGCTTATGCTGTTGTAGCTTACATAAAGCAGCGAGGAGACAAGCCAGTTATCGGTTATTGCATTAAATCCGTCCACCGGATTGAAAACCCATATATCCATGTTCGCTATGACATAAAATCCGGCCCCCAGAATACCCAATACCAAGACAGGTGTCACAAAAGAACTCAACACCACTATTCCTTTTATGTCCGTAAGAAAAACAATCATGCATAAAATTGCAGCTATCAACGTGGCATAGTGATACGGTATATTTATTGCACCGGATATTATGTTTCCTGCTCCGGCAACCATTATACACAATACCGAACCCATAAACAGTGTCACCATAATCTCCATAATCCATCCGATAACCCATCCGGCAGTCGGGAAAAGGAACTCTTCATAATTTCGTATCCTTTCACTATGGACTTTCACCAATACAATATATCCTATCAAAGCAAACAAAATACCTGCCAGAATAATACCGTAAAATCCACCCTCATAGTAAGACGAAAAAAACTGCATAATCTCCTGGCCCGAAGCAAATCCCGCACCAATTACCGTTGCCATATATATACTGGCAACCTTTAAAATATCCTTTACCTCTCCAAACAAAAAAACAACTCCTTGCAATAGAATTAATTCTCTAAATTAATTCTATGTGGGAGTTGTTTTGCAAATTACCAATTAATTTTATTCCTCACTGTTAAGGAAATTCATAAGTTCTTCATAAGTCTTTCTTGGTCCATCCTCAGCATTGAAGGCGTCTTTTCTGACGACAATACCTGTGTACTTGCCGTTCTTCATTGCATAGTAGGTTCTTTCATCCCTCGGAATAAATTCCACCGTTACCTTGCCCGCTTCGTTGTTGTGATTGAAAACTACACTGATTTCGGCGTCTCCCGAAGGTGTCGTTTCAGGCTCAATCTCACTCGCCGTTATGCTTATAATCGAAGCATAGAAATTCCTGAATTTCGACACACCGTCCTCTCCTTTTTTAGCCTCTACATCAATGCCGTCAATATAATACTTGTATTGCTTGTCTACTTTATCTTCACTTTCCTCAGACTGCTCCGTATTCTCAGCTTTTGCCTCATTCTTCACTTCTTCAATCTTAAGCTTTATAGTCTTGCCATCTATATTGAAGTCCAAATCATTTATAGTGTAAATATATGGTGCGTATATGAATCCATCTATAATCTCCAGAGCTGGAGTATCGAGGAATCCAAGGGTACCCGGATTTATTGTGAATACTTCATCGGTTCCTTCAAACATTCCATAAGACTCTGCATTGTTTTCCTTTACGTCACCGATAAGGAGAGTGACTCTCTGACTTCCGGCAGCTGCTTCAACAATATAGGACGGATTGTCGAGACCGTATTTTGCAAGGTCTTTTACATTCTTCTCAACATAATCCACTACTTCTGCCCTCACAAGTGCATCTAAAGCCGAAGTCAGCCTGACCATGTTGATGCTTGCCTCTATAGGCTCTACCATATACCATCCTTTTTCATCCGACTTTACTGTCTTAAAGGTACGTTTTCCGTTCTTTGTCACAGCCAACTCGGTTACCTCTTGCGATGTAACATCCAGGATAAACTTGTTCCTTAGGCCGTTTTCATCTGCCTTGAGCATATCTCCTGCATAATAGGAAATTGTATATACTTTGTTTTTACTTGCTTCCCTTACATAAAATCCGCTTGCTGTAGGCGTTGCATCTCCAACTTCTATTTGTGCAGTTGTCCCGTCGGATAATTTGACGGTCACTGTCACCGGATTGTCAAGCCCGTACTGCGCAAGGTTTTTTGGATTATCCTCCACTTCCTTGGTAGCGTAAAGATCACAAATATTGGCAACAATACTTCTAACCCGAACTTGATTTATAGTAAAGTCTCCCCCGGAAACCAGCTCCCAGTTGTCATCATCCTCGGTATCGCTCGCGGTGTCATTCCCGGTTTCGCTCTTTTTGAATACGAAGGTATCTTCGCCGTTTATTACCGTAACCTCTACTACCTTCTCCTTGTCCAGCTTATATATTTCAATCTGCTTATAATCTTCCGCTTCGTCAGAGGAAAGCTTGTATTTGACCAGAAAGAACGCACCTATCAGAGCAAGTAAGACAGCTGTAAGAATAGCAATATTCCTGTACAACTTCGTAGTACTCATAGATGCCTCCTCCTTAACCATATAATAATTCCCATGGATGTAATTATAATCGGAAATGCCAAAACAGCTATAGCTATTATTAAAGTAGCATTAAATCCGCTGAGATTTATAGTGTCGGTTACTGAAGTTTTTGCCACAATAAACACATCGTTTGACTTGTCTTGCATCCAATCCGACGTAAGACCAATAAGATACAGATTGCTTGACGAATACGGGTAATATGACTGATACACTTCATCCGTCAGGAAAGAACCGTTTCCGAAGACAACAATTTTGGTATTTACCGCACTGGAATACTCTGCAACAAGAGCAACATCAACCGGCCCTCTGGTTTCTTCCGTTTCTCCGCCGCCAAAAGGCTCTCCTACAGCATCACTGCTGGTGGTAAGAAGAGGGGTGATTGTCAGAGGATCCTTGTCATTAATGAGTCTCTTGATACTTCTGGAATCAGGCATTATTACGGAGAACTGCTCCGCAGTCTGCTGGGCGGTAATATCAGTCTCACCAAGCTCAGGTATAATGTGGTAAGGCCTGTTTGCAACATAGTACATTTCGTTGCCTTCCCTTACTCTGTCATAATTTAACGCCATACAGTATTCGTTCAACACTCTGTCGAAGTTGTCCAATCTATCGTCGGAATTCAATGGGTCAAACAAGAATATTGCATTTCCGCCACCTTTCAAATAATCAATTACTTTATCCCTTTCCGCAGCGGATAAATCCTGGTTCGGCGGTGCGAAGAACAAAACGGTGGTATCTTCAGGAACCTTTTCCTGTCTCGTCAAATCCAATTTCTTAACATCATAGCCGTTGCTTTCCAATGCCTTTGCGAGATAGTTGTAATTCGACTCAAGCTTTTTTGTGCTGTGGGCATCGATAAAATATACCGTAGGTATGGTCTCGCTGGTAACATATTTGATTGCTCCGGTTACTGCCTGTTCGCCCATAAACATTACCGGCCCGTAGTAGTCCTGCTGAAAAATATCGTATATAGTAATTTTCTTTACCTTGTCCCCGCTTCTTACAATAATATCATTTTCCTGAGGATTTAATGTACCGGACTTGTTTAAATCTTTTACTATATCGGGATTCTTGTCCGGGTCGGCAAATTTTACGTTTACCTTGTCAAATTTGCTGTATTTTTCTAAAAACTCCACAAGAATAAATCCTGCTTCATATGTCTTTATTTCGTCTTTGTCTGCGAGCATTACCACGTCAACTTCCTGTTTTAAACCCTCAAGAATTACTTTGGTTTGCTCTCCAATAGAATACATCTTGTTTTGGGATACGTCCCATTTTATATTGAGACTTGCAGCAAAAGCATTTACCAGTATCGTTACCCCTATAACAAGAATCGCCATAACAGTAAAAACCAAGCTATATTTTAAATTCTTTTTCATTATTTATCACCCCTGACTCCATCGCCTTTTTTCTATAACTATCATCACCAGTAAAAGGAACATTGCCGTCAAACTCGAAAAGAACACTATATCATTCAAGCTGATTACACTCTGGACAAACTGCTTGTAGTGCTCATACAGCGACAACTGATTTATTATTTTCAGTAAAATACCGGAAGTAAAACTCTTTAGCTGGTCTATAAGCAGTATAAAGAACAAAGTTACGGTTCCCAATACTGCAGCTATTATCTGGCTCTCCGTTATGGAAGAAGTAAAAAGTCCAAAAGCTACAAAGGAAGCTCCCAACAGTATAAAGCCAAGATAGCTCGATAATGCACTGGAAATAACCAATTCACCTTTTATGGATATTATGATGGGGAAAATTGCCGTAAGAGCCGTCATGGTTAAAAATACTGTAAATGCTGCAAGGAACTTTCCTATAACTATTTTAGGAACACTTACCGGAGATGTCATCAATAAAACTTCCGTTCCGCTCTTTCTTTCTTCGGCAAACACTCTCATGGTTAATATAGGAATCAACATAACAAGCCAAAAGCTTGCAAAATAAAGCTGTCCTCCGAAAACAAACTGAGCTATGCCCTGACCGGCTTTGGTTATGGTCTGACTCAAAAAGTATATTCCGAAAACCAGTACAAATATTCCCGACAGAACATATGCCAACGGGGAGTAAAAATATGTTTTAAGCTCTTTTTTATAAATCGCCAACATCTTATTCAACCTCCTTCTCTTCTGCCTGGGCATTCTCTTGCGTCTGTTCATTGTCTTTTGACTCAACATCCTCATAAGGCATTTCTTCCGAAGAGTCTTCTTGAGAATTGTCAGCCCCGGTGTTTACAACAATATCCTTTGTCGTAAGCTCACGGAATATTTCCTCAAGACCCATTTCCTCTTCTTTGGTCTCAAGGATTGGGTAGCCCAGCTTTGCCATTGTAAAGAATATAGGCTTTCTAACATCTACTTCCTTGTCGGAATCAACGGCATACACATAAACATCATCTTCGACTTTGTCACGTACTTCAACATTCTTAACACCGTCAACAGCCCGCAAAGCTCCTATGACAGAAGACTTCTCCCCTGCAATTTTAATTGTAAATCTCAAATTGTCGGAAATAGCCTTTGACAGATTTTCCGGTGTGTCCACTGCCACAATCTTACCCTTGTTTATTATGACAATGCGCTCGCATACCGCGCTTACTTCCTGCATTATATGAGTACTCAAAATAATGGTGTGCTCTTTCCTCAAATCCTTTATAACGTTTCTTACCTCAAGTATCTGGTTGGGGTCAAGACCGACCGTAGGCTCGTCCAAAATAAGAACCTCAGGGCTGCCTATCAGGGCCTGGGCAAATCCCACCCTCTGTTTGTAACCTTTGGAAAGGTTTCTTATAAGCCTTTTTCTCACATCGCCAATTCTCAACATTTCCGTAATGTCGGATATCTGTTGTTTTCTCTTGCTTTTCTCTACACTTTTTAATTCACTGACAAAGTTTAAGTACTCATCGACAGTCATATCGGTATAAAGGGGCGGATTCTCCGGCAAATAACCGATACGCTTTTTGACTTCATTCGGCTGTTCGGCTATGTCATATCCGGCTACTTTTACAGTACCCTCAGTCGAAGGCAGATAGCCGGTTATCATATTCATAGTAGTAGACTTACCTGCTCCGTTCGGCCCAAGGAAGCCAAGAATTTCTCCCTTTTCAACCGTAAAATTCAGGTTGTCGACAGCCACTATTTGACCGTATTTTTTGGTCAAATTCTGTATTTCAATCATCTGGTTTCTTCCCTCCTATTAATATTTGTGAAAATAGCAGCATACAACTCTATTATCATAAATTAATTTTAATAAATTGTGAACAATTTGTAACTATTAATCATAAACCTTGACAAACTAAAAGAAATCACCGTTTGTGCCAAACCAGAACCAAACTGTTTCCCAGATAAAATTTTTATGTAGCAATTAATTGTACCGACGTCGGTATTATATAGCTTTTTATCCTTCTTTTCAAGTAATATTTAAGCTCTATATTATTGCCGGCAGAATCAATCCAAATATCAAAAATACCCGGGCACAACAAATTACACCCGGGTAGTATTTCAATCAACCGATATTACTTTTTTCTATTTGCTTTTCAAGACTTCTTTTACCTTTTCCACAATATTTTCAGGGGTTAATCCGTACTTTTTAAGAAGCTCATCCGGTTTACCGGACTTTCCGAACCTGTCCATAACTCCAACCATTCTCATAGGGACAGGTCTGGTTTCCATCAGAACCTCGGCCACAGCACTGCCAAGTCCGCCGATTACATTGTGCTCTTCGCAGGTCACAATTGCACCGGTTTCGGTTGCAGCCTTGATAATGATATCCCTGTCAATAGGCTTTATTGTATGAAT
This sequence comes from Acetivibrio sp., assembly GCF_035371925.1. NCBI lineage: Bacteria > Bacillati > Bacillota > Clostridia > Acetivibrionales > Acetivibrionaceae > Acetivibrio > Acetivibrio sp. The sequence continues at coordinate 13,603 of NZ_DAORXT010000028.1, forward strand.
ATTGATAAGTCTTGCATTAATTCCGTCCCGCTTTAAAATATCCACTGCTTCAATAGCCTTTCCTACCATAAGGCCGGTGGCAATTATCGTAACATCATTGCCGTCCCTTACCGTAACTCCCTTGCCCAGCTCAAACTTGTAATTCTCATCGAATATGACCGGTACCGCAAGCCTGGTAAGTCTTAAATAGAAAGGCCCCGGTGTCTTGTAAGCCGCTATTGTGGCTTCTCTTGTCTCAACGGCATCGGCAGGACAGACAACCGTCATGTTGGGTATTACCCTCATAATCGCTATATCCTCAATAGCCTGGTGGGACGCTCCGTCCTCTCCCACAGTAAGTCCGGAGTGGGATGCTCCGATTTTTACATTTAACTGTGGATAACATATGGAATTTCGAATTTGCTCAAAAGCTCTTCCCGACGCAAACATTGCAAAGGTACTTGCAAACACTATCTTTCCGCAGGAAGCAATTCCGGCCGCGGCTGCCATCATATTAGCCTCGGCAATACCCATATTGAAAAACCTTTCGGGATATTTCTTTTTGAAAATCTCTGTTCTTGTTGATTTTGAGAGGTCCGCGTCCATAACAACAATTCTCGGGTCGGAACCTATCTCTGCCAAAGCTTTTCCATAAGCTTCTCTTGTCGCAATCAATTCCTGCATATTATTTCCCCTCCAATCCTGCAAGTATCGCATCCAGCTCTGCTATAGCCTTGTCACGCTGTTCTTTGTTTGGAGGTGAACCGTGCCATTCTGCCGCGTTTTCCATAAAGGAGACACCTTTACCCTTTACAGTCTCGGCAATTATCATTGTTGGCTTTTCCGCGGACTTTTTAGCTTCACGGACAGCATCCGATATCTGTTTGTGGTCATGTCCGTCAATTACAATAACATTCCATCCAAATGCCCGAACCTTGTCTACAACAGGCTCAGGAGACATTACCTCCTTGATATTGCCGTCTATTTGTAAATAGTTGTGATCCAGGAAGGCTATAAGATTGTTGAGCTTGTAGTGGGAAGCCGACATAAGCGCCTCCCAGACTTGCCCTTCCTGTATTTCACCGTCTCCCAGCATCGCATAAACATAATAGTCTTTTTTGTCAAGTTTTCCTGCAATCGCCATACCCACAGCAGCCGATATTCCTTGTCCCAAAGAGCCGGTAGACATATCAACCCCCGGAACATATCTCATACTGGGGTGTCCTTCAAGGAAACTGTCTATGTGTCTGAACTTCAAAAGCTCTTCTGCAGGAAAGAAACCTTTCTCCGCCAGTGCCGAATAAAGTGCGGGTGAACAGTGACCTTTAGACAAAACAAACCTGTCCCTATCCTCCCATGCAGGATTTTTGGGATCGACACGCATTTCATTAAAATACAGTACTGTTATTATATCTGCACTTGAAAGCGATCCTCCGGGATGCCCCGATTTTGCATTATAAACCGCTTCAATAATATGTTTTCTGATTTTTGTAGAGTACTTTCTAAGCTCATTTACTCTCTTCTCGTCCATCCAAACAACTCCTACAAATTTTTTTATAATAGTATACTACAGTAAAAGGTTTAAGTCTATAGTTTTATACATTATTTGGTTGTTTTTTTTGATACAATCCTAATCATAGGTTTTGAAGCCTTCTCCCAAGACTTCTCTTATATCTGTCAGTACAATAAAGGCCTTTTTATCAATATCCCGCGCAATTTTTTTTACCATCGGAATCTGTCTTCTTTGCACCACACAGAAAAGAACTTCCTTGTCATTTCCTGTAAACATCCCCTTTCCTTTAAGCGCTGTCACCCCCCTGTCCAAATCTTTCAAAATGCTTGTGGCTATCTCTTGAGGAGAGTCCGATATGATGAGCAGTGCTTTTGCAAAATTTACTCCTTCCAAAATAGCATCAATAATCTTTGAACTAATATACAATGTAACTATGGAGTACAGTGCGAGCTGAACACTTCTAAATACAAAAGCTGCAAATACTATTATGCCGGTATCTATAAATAGTAATGTCTCCCCCATCGTAAATGCCGGTACAACGTAGTTTACTATCCTTGCCGCAAGGTCCGTCCCCCCGGTTGTCGCACCGGATCTTAACACAAGCCCCAATCCTATTCCCATTAGCAGACCGCCAAATATCGAATACAGCAAAATATCCGGTGTATACTGGTAATTCTCAGTACTTGCAAGATAATTCTCTACAAAGCGGTCCGTAAGAGGCTGCGTTGCATCTATCAACAGGGAAAGAAGAATTGTCCCGTACAGTGTTTTTATTGTAAACTTTTTCCCTATTAGTCTAATGCCCATCATAAACAGGGGCACATTTAGAATCAGCATGGCAGTACCTACAGGGACCTTGGCATCGGTAATGTAGTAGATTACAGTAGCTATTCCGCTTATACCCCCGGGTGCAATTTTATACGGAACCATAAAAACATTGATTGCCATTGCGGTAATAAGCGAGCCTGTAGTTATCAGCAAATAATCTTTAAATTCTGTTATGAGTATTTTTACATTCTTCATTTTCACCTCAACCCATAATTGTTAAAAGAAATGTTGCTACTTTTATCTTACCCATAAAACTCAAGCTCAACCCATATTTTAACCTTATATAATAATATTTATCCACCTTATAATAATATTTATCCTTCTTAGGTTTAAAAGCACGGCAAATATGCAAAATTATATTGTGACATACACTTTCATTTCACGTATATTATATGCTATAATGTGTTGGACATATTAACAGACATGATTTGGACGGGGAATTCTTTATTTATATTTATTGATATTTTATAATTAAGACTTTTTAAGGAGAGTATTCATGAAGGTTCTTCATTTAATAGGCGGAGGAGACGTGGGCGGAGCCAAAAGCCATGTTCTCTCTTTGGTCCGGGAACTTGGCGAACATATAAATGTAAAGCTTATTAGTTTCAGAACGGGTGCTTTTGCCGATGATGCCCGTGCAATGGGTATAAATGTGGAAATTGTAAAGACAGGCACCATTTTTTCCGATGTGCGAAAAGTCCTAAGCATTGTAAGGGAAGAAGGGTATGATCTTATTCATTCCCACGGTGCAAAAGCCAATATGATTGCCCTTTTTGTGAAAAAGTTCACAGGACTTCCCGTGGTTACAACAATCCACAGTGATTATAGACTTGATTATTTGCAGAATGTTTTCAAAATGTTCTCCTTTGGTGTTATAAATACACTGTCACTAAGATTTCTCGACTTTTATATAGCCGTATCCAAAAACTTTAAGACAATGCTTATTGAGAGGAAATTCAGCCCTCAAAACATATTTACTGTCTACAACGGCATCAATTTCAACCAGGAAGTTAATCCTTTGCCAAAGGAAGATTTTTTGAAAGAATACAATCTAAATTTCGGCAAAAACGATGTTATTATCGGAATACTGGCCCGTCTTGACCCCGTAAAGGGCCTTGATACGTTCCTTAAGGCTGCAAGCGTTGTCATCAAAACCGTTCCTTCGGCAAGGTTTTTAATAGCAGGGGACGGGCCCGAGAGAAAATCTCTTGAAAAAAAAGCCGTATCTTACGGCCTTCAAGACAACGTCTTCTTTTTAGGCTTTGTAAACAAGCCTTACGATTTTTTAAACTGCATAGATATAAACACCCTAACCTCGCTTAGCGAAAGCTTTCCCTATGCAATACTTGAAGGGTCACTGTTAAAGAAAGCAACTATAAGCAGCGATGTAGGTGGAATTTCAGACCTTATCGAAAGCGGGATAAACGGTTTTCTTTTTAAGCCGGAGGACTACAAGACTTTGGCAGGACATATACTGACCCTCATAAACGACCCGTCACTAAGAAGCAAAATGGGTGAGAAACTTCATGAAAAGGCAAGTACTTACTTTTCTCTGGACAATATGTGCAAAACCCAGCTTGAAATATATGAAACAATCCTTCTTCGTAATTTTCGAAACAGCAGGTCAAAATACCGTTATGATGCAATTATCTCTGGCTACTACGGTTTTAAAAATATTGGAGATGACGCCATGCTTATGGCTATAATTGATAATCTCCGTATGTACCGAAAGGATTTAAGAATTCTGGTTCTGTCCAAAAACCCGTTGGAGACAGGCCTTGTATACAATGTTGACTCAATAAACAGGTTCAACCTTCTTAAAATCCTTCACATCATGAAGAATTCAAAGCTTTTTATAAACGGTGGAGGAAGCCTGATTCAGGACAACACCAGCACCCGCTCTTTGGTGTACTACCTCGGAATGATCTGGCTCGCCAAAAAGATGGGCATGAAGGTAATGATCTACGCCAACGGCATAGGACCTTTGAACAAGGAAAAAAACCGAAGACTTACAAAGAAAGTCGTAAACCAGGTGGATGTCATTACCCTAAGAGAAGAGCTGTCCTGCGAAGAATTGCGCAACCTTAACATTCAAAAACCCAATATAAAAGTAACTGCAGACCCGGCTTTTACTATAATGCCTGAAAAAAATGAGCGTATAAATCAACTTCTAATAAGTGAGGGAATTGACCCTAACGAACAGTTTATCGGAATTTCTGTAAGAAGATGGGGCGAGCACGAAAAATATGAAAACGTAATTGCCGCTCTTGCCGACTATATAGTTGAAAAGTATGGGGTAAAACCTCTTTTTATAGCAATGCATTACCCGGGAGACCTTGCAATAATTCAAAACATAATGTCTAAAATGAAGCACAAAAGCTTTGTAATATCCCACAAACCCACAGTTTCGGAGATGCTCGGGATAATCGGCAAGACCCAAATGCTCATAGGAATGCGTCTTCACGCCCTTATTTTTGCCGCAAGCCTTGGAATTCCTGTAATAGGAATGGTATATGAGCCCAAAGTTGAAGGCTTTATGCAGTATGTCAAGCAGGTATCTGCAGGGCATGTAAGCTCCCTTGAGCTTGAGCATATGAAGAGACTAGTGGATGAAACCTGGGAAAACAGAGAATCCATCAAAAAAGACCTGGAAACAACCACTGTCCTTCTTAAGGACAAGGCTCTCGAGAATGCCAAAATTGCGATTGAAATGATTGATGAGAAACCTCTTTAAATGAAAAAAACATTAAGCAAGAAGGAGATTTTTATGCGTAACACAGTAAGCATACTCGGCATACCCATTGACAATGTTTCAATGGTTGAAGCTTTAAATATTGTAAAAAGATTTCTAAACGAAGACAGGCTGCATACGGTTTACACCCCGAACTCGGAAATAATGATGGCAGCTCAAAGAGACCCCGAGCTAAAGAAAATACTTTGCGAGGCCGACCTTTTGGTACCTGACGGTGCGGGAGTTGTACTGGCATCCAAAATTAACGGCTGCCCTTTGAAAGAAAGAGTGGCAGGATTTGACCTCACAAATATGCTTTTTTCGGATGATGCCTCAAAAAATATCAAGTTCTTCTTTTTCGGGGGCAAACCCGGCGTTGCAGAGGAAGCATATAAAAACCTTCTGGACAGGCAAATAAACATTAATGTGGTGGGAATAAGAAACGGATATTTTACAAAAGACGAAGAAAAAGAAATAATTCGCGAAATAAACAGCTCCAATGCCGATGTTCTGCTGGTTGCTCTCGGTGCACCGAAGCAGGAAAAATGGATTCATGAAAACAAAAATAGGCTCAAAGTCAAAATATGCATCGGTGTCGGCGGTACTTTCGATGTTTTGGCCGGAAAGGCAAAGCGTGCTCCGGTTTTCTTTCAAAAACACGGCTTAGAATGGCTGTACAGGCTTTACAAAGAGCCCTGGCGTTTTGTAAGAATGCTGGACCTGCCCCGTTTTATACTCCTGGTCATAGCCAACAAAATCAAGCCTAAAAGAAATTCATAATTTGGAGCAGCAAATAATCAAATATGAAAGTAAAACTAAAGAGACTTACATAAAACAAAGGAAGCTATGATGCTTCCTTTATTTTATCCATCCAAAAATCTTATTCTATTGTGTACGGACCTTTTACAAGAACCCATGCCTTCTCGCTTGTAACTTTAAGGCCCCTGCCGTCATCTCTGGATATCAGCAGCAGATGATTTAAAGGTACCTCATCATCGGTATTTACATCCGCGCCCGTACCCGAGGTAATATCGGAAAGGCCTCCGCCTTCCCCTCCTATTGCCAGGGCCTTACCGCCTCTTAATATCAATTCGGCACTGGCACCTGCAATAAGTACCTGACCCTTTGTCAATTCCAGCGCTTCAAATTTGCCGTACTTTTCAATTTCCTCAAGTCTCTTCTCGGCCTCTTCCAACTTCTTTGCCATCTCTTGAAATTTCAAATCCACATAACTTTGAGAAACCAATGGATCCTCTTGTGAACCTGGCTCAGCTGTAACTGCAGCTTGGACCACCTGAACAATATGTATAATCGCGACACTTAAAATAAGCATCAATGCTATTTTTCTTGAATTTTTGTTAAAATTAAATTTTTTCATCTTTTGTAACCCCCTTCTTAAGCCTCTACATATCTATCAATCCAAAACTTATCGTCAGTGCCTCATTAACCTTTTCCATCAGTTCGTCATCCAAATGGCCGATTTTTTCTCTCAGTCTTTTCTTGTCAATGGTTCGTATCTGCTCCAACAACACCACCGAATCCTTCGGAAGCCCATATTCCTTTGCACTCAATTCAATGTGTGTCGGCAGCTTTGCTTTGTTTATCTGTGAAGTTATAGCCGATGCTATAACAGTTGGACTATATTTATTTCCAATATCGTTCTGAACAATAAGTACAGGCCTTATTCCTCCCTGCTCCGAGCCTATAACTGGGCTTAAATCTGCATAAAAAATATCTCCGCGTTTAATTACCACTATCTTCCAACTCCCTGAGGCTTTCCTCATATTTTTGTTGCTGGTCATTATCTGCTTCAAAACAGATCTCCGCAAGTTTGACATTAATTTCAGCCATTTGCTGATAACCTTTTTTCAATTTATCCCTCATTTCAATTCTTCTTTTCTCACGTATATAAAGCTTCATTGCCTCCCGAACAAACTCACTTCTGTTAATTTTCTCCATTGCCACAATGGAATCAACCTCTTTTAGTAGATTGTCGGGAAGACTGATTAATATCTTCTTTAATTGTGCCAAAAGTAAAACCCCCACTTCTTTTTTTGGGTTAAGACATAAAGAAAAATTCAAATGACGCACTTGCTTATGCTGTTTACAAAGAAATATTAAAATTACGTTTTCTTTGTCAAAGGTTGTTTTGCAATAAACGGTAATCGCGAAGGCAGTAATTCTATAACTATATATATTAATTATAATATCTAACATATGCACGGGTCAAATTAAAATTTAATTACTTGCCTTCAAGCATCTATGTAATTCTTGGTAAAATCTTTTTGGACTTAACACCGGTCGAATACCCCACCAAAAGTCTACAGCGCTGCAGCAATATTATTTCTAAAGTTTAGTTTTTTGTTATTTTGCCCAACTTATACATAAAACTTTGATATTTGTCATGAATTAAAAAGCAAAATATATGTTTGTTAACCGAATCCGTATATTTTATTATATTATCAGCTGTATTATTATGACAATATATCAAACACATTTTAATTATATTCTTTCTACATTTTTAAATTATATAACCGCTATATCAAATAATTTAATACATTATATATCTTTCCTTCTTTTAGGTAAACCCTGGGAATTCTCTTTCCGATTATACTTACAAGCTCATAATTTATTGTTCCCACGCTTTTTGCCAGGTCTTCAACTTTTATTTCGTTATCCTTCTGCCTTCCGATAAGCACAGCTTCATCGCCGACTTTTACATCTCCTTCAATATCCGTAATGTCCACCATGCACTGATCCATGCAGATTTTCCCCACAATCGGAGCCGGCTGGCCGTTTAGAAGCACCTTTCCCTTGTTGGTAAGAAGCCTTGTATATCCGTCGGCATATCCTATTGGTATGGTTGCTATCCTGCTGTTTCGGCTTGTCTTGAATATTCTTCCGTAGCTGATGCAGGTATCCTTTTCCACGTCCTTTACCAAAATGACATTCGCCTTCATAGACATGGCTGGCTTTAAGTCAATTTTTGTTTTGTCCACCTCATCGGAAGGATACAAACCATACAATGCTATCCCTGGCCTTACCATGTTTAGATGCATTTCGGGAAACTCAATGAGCCCGGCACTGTTGCATACATGCTTGACAGGAATATACACCCCTATCCTGTTAAGCTCGCCGACTATGCTCATAAACCTTTCAAACTGCATATAGGTATAGGATTTGTCCGTTTCATCGGCCGATGCAAAGTGGGTGAACAATCCCTCAATAATAATGCCCGGCAGCTTGCTTATTTGCACCACATTCTTAACTGCACTGTAACCCGGCATAAATCCAACCCTGGTCATACCGGTGTCAATTTTGATATGAATCTTTACATTTCTATTGTGCTTTACAGCCGCCTCGGACAAAGCCTCTGCCAAGTCGTAGCTGAAAACCGTCTGGGTAACATCGTTTAAAACAATTTCTTCCGCCCTTACAGGGTCGGTATAGCTTAATATTAATATCGGAACCTGAATGCCGTTTTGACGAAGCTGTATGGCTTCATCCAGCATGGACACCGCCAGACGGGTTACGCCGTTTTCCAAAAGCGTTCTGGCAACCTCCATTACTCCATGCCCGTATGCATCAGCCTTAACCACTCCCATTATCTCAACTTTTTTATCAACAATTCGCCTGATTTCCTTTACATTATGGGCAATATTGTCCAGATTAACCTCGGCCCATGCCCTGTTAAATTTATAATCCATTATCATTCCCTCTTTAGATGTCCGTATATAGTTTCATATATAATAAATATGAATTAATTTTTATATAAGTGATTTAATTGCATGAGAAATCTCCCCTGGCAAATCACCTGCAACAAGACCATGCTCCCCTTTTATGCTTGCAACACGGTCACCGCAAAGTCCATGTAAATATATCCCTGCTACCGCTGCATCGACAGGGTCCAGACCTTGCCCTATAAAACTTGCAATCACTCCAGTAAGAACATCCCCGGTGCCTCCGGTAGCCATTCCGGGATTGCCTGTAAGGTTTACAAACACTCTTTTGTCGGAAGCTGCCACAATGGTTTTTGCTCCCTTCAATACGGTTGTTACGCCCCACTTTTCGGAAAATTCCCTTGCTGCATTTACCCTGTTTTTTTGCACATCTTCAATACTTGTGCCCATGAGCCTTGCCATCTCACCGGGATGGGGAGTGAGAACAATTGGTGCTTTGCTTCTTTTTAATACCGACAAATCCTTTGCTATCAAGTTTAGTCCGTCGGCATCAATCACCAAGGGCACCCTGCTGTTTTCAACAACACTGAAAACCACATCCTCCACGCCTTCTTCGGTAGACAAGCCGGGACCTACCGCAACTGCATCCATCTTTTCCATATGCCTAAGAATCTGAGGTATGCATGATTTTGTCAGAAATCCTTTGTTTTCATCCTCCAAAGGAATTGTTACGGCTTCCGTCAAATTGCATTCATATATAAAAGACAGGGCTTTAGGAACACCAAGGTATAAAAGCCCCGTACCGGAGCGCAAAGCCGCATTTCCGGCAAGACATCCGGCTCCCGTCATTCCAAAAGAGCCCGTTATGACAAATACTCTTCCGTAATCACCTTTATTGCTGTTTATATGCCTTTTAGGTATCAATTTTGAAACTGTTTCCCTGTCTATTACATAACTTCTTACATTAAATTTTTCAGCCACACTTTCGGGAATGCTAATATCAGCTACCACCAATTCTCCCGCAAATTCACATCCCGGATGCAGGAAGTGGCCAAATTTGGGATATCCGAAGGTAACGGTTTTGTAAGCCTTTATGCATTCTCCTGCTATTTCTCCAGTTTCACCGTCCACTCCCGAAGGTATGTCAACGGCAATAACGGGTTTGCTTTTTTGATTTACAAGCCTTATAACATCACCTTTAAAACCTTTGATGCCGCCTTTGAGGCCGGTTCCGAAAATGCCATCCACCACAAGGTCGGCCCTTTCAAGTCTTGCCTCTACCTCTTCCAACTTGCCGCTTTCCAAAACCTCCACCGTTTCTATGCCCATCTTTTCGAGTATGTCGAGATTTATTCGGGCGTCACCTGAGATATCCTTTTTTGCTGCAAGTATAAATACAACTGTATTTGCCCCTTTATTGCAAAGATGCCTTGCAACTGCAAAGGCATCCCCACCATTGTTCCCTTTTCCGGCAAACAAAACTATATTCTTGTTAACTATGCTGCCATAATCCTTTAGAATTTCATCGGTCATTCTTACGGCAGCATTCTCCATTAGCACAATCCCAGGAATCCCTATGCTGTTTATAGTATATGAATCAATCTCTCTCATTTGCACAGGCGTAACAATTCTCATGTCCCTACCTCCGTTGCATAAGGTTTTCGGCATCCAATTTTTTCTATCCTTTGTTGAAATACCGGTTATCCAGCTTTTGAAGCTCCTCTCCTCCAAGAAGGTCATGAAAATATGTGTAGACTTCGTTATCGTATTCGTTCAAACCTTCTTTTTCCTCAATATAGCTTGCCAGCTGTTTTTTGGTATTCTCAATTAGCTCTTCCAATTCCTTAACCCTAACCTGGTTTTCCCTCATCTTAAAATACACCGAATTTATCGTACATTCCAGAAGCCTTAAGTTTGCTTCCCGAATTCTTTCGGGCATGTTGTCAATTTCGGCTTCAATAGTTTTAATCCTTTCGTTTATCTGATTTATTTCCTTCTCGCACTTTTCCATTTCCGCTTTTGACTGCTCGTTGTTGTTGTCAAATACTTCCGGAGTAAGCTTTATTATTTTGTCAAGGTAGCTTTTTTTTCTGGACAGAATCTCCTTCTTCTCAAAAGCAAGGCGGGATTCTTCCTTTAAAAGCTCCTTGAGCTCTTCCTCTTTTTCAATAATTTCTTTTGTTTTTTCCACGTTCTTAAAAACGTTATGCCATCGCTCGTCCAGTATAAGTATAGGTATACTGTTTTTCTTTAATACCGACCAGTCAAATTCACTGTTTTTGTTTTGCCTGCGCTTAAAAAAATCAAACATACAATCACAACCAACCTCTCATAAGGCCTTTGGATTACTTTTTGATGCCATTATTAAATAATTGTGCATATTTTTGTATCGGCATAATTGTATGTTTTAATTAATCTATTTCCGAAAGCCTCCTATTCTTTAATTCAGCCAGATACGTTGCTGAGGCTATTATCCCTATAAGCACCCAAAACATAACCATAACCCTCGGATAATACCAGCTATACTCCACAAGGGATGTAACCAAAATCCCGCACAACGCAGCTGTCCCTGAGGCAAGTATGGCTTTAAGCGTCAGGCTTGAATTGTATATGCCAATAACAGAATTCTTTATTGTTCTGTAAATATACCACGCAAAAGTAACAATTCCGACAAGCCCCATTTCAATCCAGATTTGCAAATACAGGATATGGGTATGAGGCGGAACTGCTTTGGTGTAAAGTTTGTAATTCTGAATCAGTTGCCTGAATATGTCCGAACCCAAACCAACTCCAGATACCATATACTCCCTTAACATTGGTTCCACAGTCTGAAGAATCTTGATTCTGGTCTGGGCTGAAGTATCCTGCGAAGCCCTGAAAATAGTAAGAATTCGGTTGTAAACATATTGGGGAAGAAAAGGTATCATCATTACTCCTCCCACCAATATAAAGGGCAGAAGTCTTTTATTGAGCAAAAATGTTATCACTATCACCGAAACCGCAAAACCTATCCATGATGACCTGGAGCCGGTATTGAAAAGCGCAACCAAAGGTGGCAACGCCATAATTATATATAACGCTTTTTTAAAGAAAGTCTTGGAATTTAAAATCACGCTTACATAAAACGGAAGCGTCATTATCAGTATCTCACCGTAATTATTGGGGTTGCTCATAGTGGCATAAATCCTTCCCGGCATACCCTGATTCATCTCAACATCGGTAAGGGACGGGTCAAAAACGACCGCTCCGCTAATAGACTGCCACAATCCGAAAAGTCCTATCGCAGTAACGCCAAAAAGCATCATTTCAATAATCGTCTGAAGGGAATTTTCATTTTTGGCAGTACTGACAATTACCAAAACAAACAGAAAACAAGCTATATAAAACAACAGATATTTCATGCTGCTTGAGATATTCATGGAAGTGGCAAAAGAAACGGCCACAGCCGTCATAAACAATATGAGCGTATAATCCAATGCCTTGAAATTAAACATCCAGTGCCTTTGAATTATAGTATTTATAAAAATCAGAAAAACGAGGAGCAATGCTATTGCCACATTGTAAATATTATTCCATCTCTCATGGGGAACAACCAGAATAGCAATCAAAAACAAACCCACTATGCATTCCATTCTTTGCAGCAAAGCCTTTAACGCTCTTATTGCAATGCTCTCCAAAAACACGTCTTCATGCTTCTGGTAAAAACCCTTTAAAATTTTTGACGGAACTTCAAAACAGCCGTTTAATATCCTGTAAACCAGAGAATGTTCCCACCACTTAGCCATTTTGCCTTTTCTTGTAAAGAAGCCAATTATGGCACTGTTATACAACATCTCTGTTATAAATTTTGCTATGCGCGCAGTAAGGCTGTTCTCATAAAAATGGTTAAGCTTCTTAAAAAAATTGATGACAGAGGTGACAATCCTTTTTAAAATACTGTTTTCATATGAAGTGTTTATCACCTTTATCATTAGAAAGATCGGCTTTAAAAGCACACTATCGTGAAGCAAAGCTCATTACCCCTTTTTCTCCAATCTATCAATCCTACCCATAAAAATAGCACTTCCAACTTTCACAGTCATTGACTTTCCTATCTGGTAGTCCATACCATCGAAAATAACCCCTCCAAGATCGCTGGGAGTTCCTGTGGCTTCAAGGGTAATATGGTAGGACACATATCCCGGTGTCGAGCTTGCAACAACTCTGCCGTCATCAGTCTTTACAAAGGATATGGAATCGGCTATCTGAACATCCGTTACTTTTCCCAAAACCGCACCCCGGTCAAAATCTCTTGCGATATCTCCAACTTTAACGGCTTTTACGGCAAATTCCGGGGATTCTTCCCAATAAAGCCCCACTATATAGCTTTCGCTTTTTACTGCAATGGGCGTCACAGAACCTGTCTTGAAAAACTTGACCCATACTCCAAAAATCCCTGCAACCAAAACCACCAAGACCAAAATATCGATTATGCTTACCTTTCCAAACAGCTTTCCTTTACTGTCAATAATCATATTCTCAACTCTCCTTGTAAAGATTTAAAAAAATGCAGCTATTATTTGTTCAAGCTATCCTCGTATAAATTATATGTTTCCTGTGCAACTTTATCAAGATTAAATTTCTCATTAACAGTTTTTAGCGCGTTTTGGCTTAAAGCGCTTCTTAGCTCACCGTCTTCCATAATTTTGATTATGGCTTCTGCAAGACCTTTATGGTCATTGTACTGTACAAGTATGCCGCAGTTGGTCTCGTCATTTATTATATCCCTGTTTCCGCCCATATCGGTGGCAATAAGCGGCACTCCGCAAGCCAACACTTCTATAATAAGGAAGCTCAACGCTTCATGCTCGGAAGAATTAATATAAAGGTCACATCCGTATATCAGGTTTTTTATGTCCTTTCTAAATCCTGCAAATATTACAACATCATCAAGTCCCATATCCGAAACCTTTTTTTTGCACTCTTCAAGCAGGGGACCGTCGTTGGACAGGATGCATTTAAACTTTCGATTGGTCATTTTTTTGAGCTCATATAGGGCATTGATTAAAAATTTATGACCCTTGTCATGGGCAAATCTTGAAGCACAGAGCATTACAAACACATCATCATCTATTTTAAACTCTTCCCTTACCGTTGATTCCACCGGTTCTGCCCAGTATTTTACGTCCACTCCGTTGAATATCACCTTGATTTTTTTCGGATTTATACCGTTGGAAATCATCATGTCCCTTCCCCGGTTGCATACGGCAATAATGTTGGATTCCAAGGGTGTAATAATTCTATTTGTAATCCTGATGGGCAGGCTGTTTTCCAAAATAAAGTGGTTTGTATACATAACCTTGACTTTGGGATTAATGATACGAGACAGCATGGCTATGTAATTCTCTCTTAAAAACTGAGTATGAATAAGATCGACACCGAGCTTTTTACAAAGCTTTGCGAGATTTATAACAGCTTTTATGTCAAAGGGGTTTCTCATCTCAATCCTGTATGTTTCAACTCCCAAAGCCTCAAGCCTTTCTACCAAAAGCCCGTATTCATTATAGGCAAAATAAGCCTTTATTTTATCATTATTCAGTTTTTCGATCAGGGTCTGGACGTACCTTTCCGTCCCGGCCTTTCCGGCATGGTTTAATAAATATAGCACCTTTATCATTTTATCATCTCCGCCATCGGTATTGTATCATATTTCCCATGTTAAGCATTTCTTCCGTCCCTATATTTTATTACCTTTGCAGGATTTCCCCCCACTATGGCATATTCGGGCACATCCTTTGTGACAACAGCCCCCGCGCCTACAATAGCGCCCTTGTGAATTGTAACTCCCGGAAGAACAATCACCCTTGCCCCAATCCAAACGTCATCCTCAATAACCACAGGCTTTTTAGGGTCTGTCTGAAGCCTCATGGGAATGTCCAGCCTGTCATGCCTGTGGTTTTGCGTAAATATCATAACATCGGGGCCAATCATAACATCATTTCCTATTCTCAGCGGCCCGTTCACCCTGCAATTCAGTCCCAATCCGGAGTTGTCCCCAATTTCTATATCCCTGCCGGAAGCAAAATAAACACCGTGCTCAATATTTACGTTTTTTCCGTTCCTTTTAAAAATCCTTTTGCATAAAAAGCCCCTTATTCTTTTTGAGCCAAGGCTGTACGGTGTGTCCGACCCCGGCAAATGCCGTGCTATCAAATAGTACAAACCAAGGCATATATAATAGCGTAGCTTCTTCATAAGTCTCCTTCCCCTATTCAATATATAAAATTATTATACTTGTAAGCGCCCAAAGAATTATATTTATCATAAGGGGTATGTCCGACAAAACAGTCTCTTCCGGACTTCCCCCCTCTTTTTTCCGGTATATGATATACTGATACCTGAAAATACCATACAGCACATAGGGTATTGTCAACATCATGTAGTAGTTGTCGCTGCTGCTCATAAAAGTATAGAGAGAGTATGCCATGACCATACAGGCCGTGACAATGGAGAGCATGTTGTCTATAAACTCCAGCGAATACTCATCCAGTATCCTCCTATGGGAATTTGCATCGTTTTCCAGTACCACAAGCTCGTTTCGCCTCTTGCTAAATCCCAAAAACAGTGACAAAAGCAGGGTACACAACAAAATCCATGGAGATATGTACACCTTTATGACCAGCGCCCCTCCGATTACCCTTAGGAGAAATCCTAAGGCTATCGACATTACATCGAGTATAACCATGTGCTTAACCTTCAAGGAATAAAGTATATTGTTTGCAAAATACAAAAGCAAAACCACGGCAAAGCTTATATCCAGCATGAAGGCGGCAATTACCGCAACCGGCAATAGGCCGGCAAAGAATACCAATGCCTCCGTCTTGCTTATCAAGCCCGATGCTATAGGTCTTAGCTTCTTCTTCGGATGGAGCCTGTCTTTTTCTGCATCTATGATGTCATTTATGATATAAACGCATGCTGAAATCATACAAAAGCATATAAAAGCCAGCAGGACCTTGGTAAAATAGTCAAGATCAAAAACGTGTTTTGCAAATATCAGAGCCGCAAACACAAACAGGTTCTTTATCCACTGCTTCGGCCTAGAAAGCCTGACATATCCTTTAATTTTATCAACAATACTAACCTTTTCGGCCTTGTCCAAGGATTGGCTCAACGATTATCACTCCCGAAAGTCTTCGAGTATACTTCATTATCTTCATTACATATTATTGTACAATATTATATCTAAAAAAACATTTTACATTTTTATTTCATTGCATCACAAAATATTTCAAATGCTTGGACACCAGCCTCATATTATATCATTTGACAGAAGGTAAATCCAGTGCCTTTGACGTTAAATTTTCCGGCTCTTTACACACATCTTTTATTTTGTTACAATAGCTGCGTGTAAAAAAGCTAAGCGGTGATTAAAATGCTGGAATTGTTTAAGTCTATAAAGCTTGATAAGGATTCAAGCATCCCTTTATATATACAGCTCAGTGGCAAAATTGCCGAAATGATTGAGAGCGGCGTACTTCTGGCTGATTTGAAGCTCCCTTCCATACGCCGGATGTCGGCATTACTCAACGTCAATTCGGTGACAATAGTGTCCTGCTACAAACACTTGGAGACAAACGGCTATGTCCATTCCCGGCCGGGAAGCGGTACATATGTTGCCGCCGTTTTGCCCAGCCGAAGCGCAGCTTATTCGGACTGCAACATTATACCCGATGAGCTCTATCAAAGCGAAGACTTTGATTTAATTAATAACGGGCATATCAAAATCAACGAAAATACTATCAACTTTGCCAGTGCCACCCCCGAGTCGAATCTGTTTCCGGTGGAAAACTTCAAGCTGGTTTTAAATGAAGTATTGGACCGTGATTTGGGAAACGCCTTTGACTATCAGGATAGCCAAGGCTTTCACCCTCTGCGTTCGTCAGTTTGCAGTCTCTTGGAAAAGAGAAATATTGCCTGTTCGGAGGAAAATGTCCAAATAATCTCAGGAGCTCAGCAGGGAATCGATATAATTGCCAAAGCCCTGCTAAGGCAGGGAGACTATGTGATTACCGAAAGCCCCACCTATACTGGGGCAATAGCGGTATTTAAATCCAGAGGAGCAGAAATTGCCGATGTCCCGCTTGAGGATGACGGGCCGAATCTCAATATTCTTGAGTACAACCTGAAAAAGTATAGACCAAAACTTATTTATACAATACCGTCCTTTCAAAACCCCACGGGAATATCATATTCCAACGGGAAAAGAAAGGCGATTTTGGCCCTTGCAGAGCGGTATAATGCTTATATTATCGAGGACGATTATGTAAGCGGTTTGGACTTTGAAAACATGGGCTTTATGCCTGTTAAATCCTTGGATAAATCGGACAGGGTTATTTTTATCGAAAGCTTTTCCAAAATTTTTATGCCGGGGCTACGGCTCGGCTTTATGGTGGTACCGTCAGGTCTTAAGGGATACATAATAGAAGCGAAGCATGCAACGGACATATCTACCTCCGGACTTATACAAAGGGCTTTTGACCTGTATATAAGAAAAGGCATGTGGGACGAGCACTTTAAATTAATGTTTGATATTTACAAAGAAAGGTATTACAAAACTGTAAACGCTCTGGATAGATACCTTCCGCGAAATGTTCGATTTCACAAGCCCGGAGGCGGTTTGAACATCTGGCTTGACATTCCTTCAAACTGCCTTATAAGCAGCCTGTTTAAGGCTGCGTCTGCCGAGAATGTTGTTTTTGCTCCCGGTAGGATTTTCTACAGCAGTACGCCAACCAAGCTTAATAATATAAGGTTAAGTTTTGCTGCAGTCCATACTGATGCAATTGAAATGGGTATTAAAAAACTTTCGGAATTGATTTCCCGCTTTGACAGGGGCAAGTATTTATCAGATAATATTCCGATACTGTAAGCATACCGAAAACTATGTATTTACCGGCAAGGGTATATTGCCATTTACCCATTTACCGGTCTTTTGTTTCTCAATATGCTTACCTTTTGTTGAAAAAACCCTAATTATCTCTATTCTTTAGTGTTTTGTAATACTTATACAAAAGACTGTCGAGCTCAATTTCGATATTCTGAATTTTTGACTTATTCAAATCGTATTTCTGATTAAAATAATTAATCAGTTTGTTCTTTTCTACAATCTCATTTTTCAGCTGTTGTGCATTGTAATTCATTCAATTCACCCCCTTACACAGCTTGTTGCAAATACTGCACATCCTTGAGTTCCATTATATTATAAAATTGTTATAAATATCAATATTTTAATAGAAACTTCATTTATTATTAATATAAATTTAATATTTCACCAATCTTTACACTAAGATTAAAACATACTATGTATTGTATGTACTAGAGCTTGGCAATTATGACATCGTAAAAACATCGCTCTTTTCTGGTTTTATGACCCCGATTATAACATATTTCCCTATCTAATGCCAATATTATCAAATTTTAAGTTTCAACTTCTATAGTATCGGCAAAAAAAAATAATACTTTAGCGGAAATTTAAATTTTTTATTTAATATAGAATATGTAAACCTTCCCGGATGTGTGCAAGCTTTTTTGGCATATGTTACAGATATCCTCTGTAAAGCCTTTTCCAACTAGAAAGCAATTGTCAAGCATTGCATATTGCTGATTATGGTGATATAATAATCTCTAGAAACAATTCAGGCTAACTTCTTTCGCTAATGTAATTTCAAAGTTTTGCAGAGTGCTTGCAAAATCAAACATTCACTTTTTTATTCAAAGTTGATTTTCATTATTCATGGGGAGTAAGAAGATTTTCAACAGGAAGTTTGCATATTACATTTACCCATAATGAGGTTTATAGAGTTTATACGGATTGATGCAGTATAAATACGGAATACTCTTTGGTAAACTTTAGTATTAAAACTGGAGGCGTCTCTTTTGGATAAAGAATTATTGGAACTACATAAAAGAAACAAACTAATGGCGGCAATTCTTTGTATGTGTGTTGTTCTCGGAGCTTTGTCTGCGTATCAATATCCTATCACAATGATGGCAGTATTAAAGTATGCTCTGCCTGTTGCATTGTTTGTAGTGTTTCTCGTTTGGAGAAAAATTGCAATCCCATACATAATGTATATTAT
>NZ_DAORXT010000029.1:0-31648 GCF_035371925.1 Acetivibrio sp.
GTATTCAAACATATATTAAAAAGCGGCTAAATCCGTTTTCACAGATTTAACCGCTCTCGTCTCACACATTAAAACTTCCGGCAATTGCATTATGTTAATCCCCATGGGCCGGCATGTTCCTGTAATTCCTATTATAATATGAGTCCATGTATGCTTTTTTCTATAGCTTAACCGTCATATATCTGCCGCCACTTGGAATGCCTCTTGTGTTGCATCAATAAACTTTCTTGCCTTGATGCAGTCACCGATTCTATATACTTCATCAAATTCATTTACAAGTTCATTGTACAAACTGTCATCCGCCTTTAATCCTGTAGCAATTACCACAGTATCACAGGTCATCTCCTTCTTGTTTCCATTGGTATCTTCAACAATAATACCCGACTCAGTTATTTCTGTGAGCTTAAGTCCGCCTTGGGTCTCTATTCCTTTGCTTCTTAGGGCTTCAAGCAGTGAAAATCTTGCCATGAAAATAACGTCCTGAGCCACCTCCGGAAGCATATCTATTATGGTTACTTTCTTGCCCTTCTGTGCAAGGTACAATCCCGTCTCGCATCCTACCAAGCCTCCACCGACGATAATTACATTTTGCCCTGTATCCCCGCCTTCTTTAAGCATCTTGGTAGCTATCCTCACATTTGGTCTGTCAATGCCCGGAACCTCAGGAATTACAGGTACGGAACCTGTCGCAACCACAACTGCGTCCGGATTTAACTCCTTCACCAACTCCTTCGTTGCCCGGGTGTTGTACTCCACTTTCACATTGGAGTTTTTAATCTCCCTTATTAAATGCTTGCAGTAGGAGTCAACCTCTTTCTTGTGATCCATTATAGCACCTTCGAGAAGGTGTCCTCCAAGCTTTGACGTACTCTCAAGCAAAGTAACGTCATGCCCTTTTTCTTCAGCCATCTTTGCAAACACCATGCCTGCCATTCCTCCGCCTATCACAAGCACTTTTTTAGGCTTCTTTGCAGGAAGTATCGGACTTAAGTATTCTTTGCCGAGAACAGGATTTACGCTGCATGCGGCAAACTGTCCGAAAAATATCCTGTTAATGCACTGCATGCACCGCACGCATGGCACAATATCCTCTTTCTTATCTGCACGAACCTTGTTTACCCACTCAGGATCGGCCAAAAGAGCCCTTCCGAGTCCTACAAAATCAAGTTTGTTTTCCTCTACCAGTTTATTGGCAAGAACCGGGTCCGAAATATTTCCATCGGAAATCACCTATATACCAGCCTGTTCTCTGACTTTAGCGGCATAGTCGACAGAAACAGCGTCCTCCATATATTCCGTAGGTATAAGAAGATTCATGTTGTCATAGCTTCCCCTCCTGAGATGCAACGTATCTATGCCTATATTTTTAAGTCTTTTTGCAATCTCTATTGTCTCGTCAAGCTCCCTTCCTCCGGGGAAACCATGGTCCAAAGCCAATCCCACAATCATAGGAAAGTCTTTTCCGACATTACTTCTGGCACTCTCAATGCACTCCAGCAAAAACCGCATTCGATTCTCGAGGCTTCCTCCATATTCGTCCGTTCTGTGGTTCCAAACTGAAGAAAGGAATTGGTCCCCGAGATATGCGGTAAAGTGGACATAAATTATGTCAAATCCCGACTGTTTTGCCAGTCCTGCAGCCCTTCCATAGGCCTCCACAAGCCCGTGTATCTCCTCCTTGGTAAGCTCCCGTGTTTTAACCCCGGGCATACCCAGTATTTCAATTTCCGAAGGTCCCACAGGCCATCTGTCTTTCAATGTTGCATCCGCCAGCCTTCCGGTACCCGGGGACAATTCAATGGCAATTTTTGCATCATACCTGTGAGCCATTTCGGTTATTTCATTAAAATACTTTATCTGGCTTGCAGTATCAAGAGTGGCATAACCGAAGGTAAGAGGATAGGGGTCAATGTTTTTTTCTGCCTTGACGTGGGTTGTAATTATAAGCCCCACTCCACCTTTTGCCCGTGCCTTGTAGTATTCAAAATATCTTTCGGAAAGCACTGCCGGGTCTCCCACAGAGAAATCGGTATTCATTGGGGACATTACCAGCCTGTTTTTAATCTTTAGTTTTCCAATATATCCCGGCTCAAAAAGTTTGTCATATGCCATTTGTCTTCCTCCTCAAACTATATGATATCTATAGTTTGCGGGAAAAAAACAAAATAATACATTAACTCAAACTGCCGTTAACTACCTCTTAAAAAGATAAAGATACTCCCCGTAGCCTTCCTTCTCCATATCTTCTACCGGTATAAAGCGCAGAGCCGAAGAATTTATGCAGTATCTCATGCCTGTAGGAGCAGGACCGTCGGTAAATACATGTCCCAAGTGAGAATCCGCGTGCTTGCTTCTCACCTCAGTACGTATCATCGAATGGCTCCTGTCAATTCTTTCTTTAATATTTTCTTTAACAAGGGGCTTGGTAAAACTCGGCCATCCGCAGCCGGAGTCAAACTTATCCAGTGAACTGAACAGAGGCTCGCCGGATACAATATCTACATAAATTCCGTCTTTTTTATTGTCCCAGTATTCGTTATCAAAGGGCGGCTCTGTAGCATTCTCCTGCGTAACCAGATACTGTAGTCCGGTCAGCTTTTTCCTTAGAGTTTCATCATCCAATTTTGAATATTGATTTTTGCTTCTTTTCCTTATCCTGCAAGTCTTCTCTATATATGCCTCTCGCCCCGAGCCAATCTTATAGCTTTTATAATGCTCAGGATTTTTTAAATGATAATCCTGATGGTACTCCTCAGCAGGGTAAAACTTAGATGCTTTTATTATCTTTGTGGCAATGGGTTTGTCAAAGTACCCTTCGCTTTCGAGTCTTTTTTTGGATGCTTCGGCAAGCTCCCTTTGCTCCTCATCATAGTAAAAAATGGCTGTCTGATACTGCTGTCCTCTGTCAAAAAACTGCCCTTCCGGGTCTGTCGGGTCAATCTGACTCCAGAAAACGTCAAGGAGATTTTCATAACCGATTTTTTCAGGGTCATAGCTGATTTGTACTGCTTCATAGTGCCCCGTATTTCCCGAACAAACCTGCTCATAAGTTGGGTTTTCAACATGCCCTCCTGTATATCCGGCAATTACTTTATATACACCTTCAAGTTCTTTAAAAGGAGGAACCATGCACCAAAAGCACCCCCCTGCAAAAGCAGCCAGTTTAAGGTTCGATTCTTCAAAATGATTATTCATGACAAATTCCCTTCCTTAACTTTCATTTTTCAAATAATGTAAATATAAATATTTATACCCTTATAATTTCTCAAAATATCAGACAAATCTCACAATTATTTATAATTTCTCTTTGATTGAGAAATAATATGTATGAGAAAGGAATGATATTATGAAGAATCATAAAAAAGAAGATTCACTTTTTATAAATACCATATCGCCACCGGACGAAGTAAAACAAGTTTCCGATAAACCAGTAGGCAACGCAGGAAAAGACCCGTTTTGCGTTTATGACCACAAAAGGCATGCTGTGGGTTCTGTAATAGAAAACGAAGACGGTTCAAAAACAGTGTGCACAAAAGACGGTTCATGGCAAAATACCGGAAAGCGCTAAACCTTACAAAGAAACCTTGACCGTAATATGCGGCCAAGGTTTTTATTTTTACAAACGATTTTTCAATATAATGTTTTATTTAAACCGAAGAGTTACCGTATGCTCTTTTTCATCTGTAAACATCGGAATAAGAGTACTGTCAGCCTTTTTGCCGTCTATGAGAAGCTCATACTCCGAACTTTCCATTCTGGCAAAACCAGCAGGCTTTGAAATACTAAATTTATATGAGCACTTCGGTGCCTTCAATGCAAAATTCAATTGAGTTTCTTCTTCACGAAGTATCGGATTGAAGGAGATTCCCTCCCTGGTGTATTCTATTCCTGCCAAAGATATAAGGGTCAAGTTAAGCCAAGTTGCCGTACCGCTCAACAATGGTCCGATATTTTCCCCTGTCTCAGTATTGATGTACTGGGTGCATATTCTCGGATTTCCTGCAACTTGGAACGGATTTTCAAGGTTTTTATACGGCAATACCAAATCCACCATAAAGTATGCCATTCTTGTCATTTCTTTGGCAAGCTCATTGTCTTTAACTTTCTTTGCAGCCTTGACAAGTGCGGCAGCCGCCATCATTGAAGCGTGCTTGAATACAGCACCGTTTTCCCTGTCTCCAAAGAAATAGTGGCCTGTTGCAGTATCATTTGCAAGCTTGTTCAAATCGGCAGGAGATATTAAACGCAAGCCGCATTTAGTCAACAAATATTTCTTGATAGTGTCTACCATTATTGCTATTTGCTCATCGGTTGCAGTATCACACAATACTGACCATGAGAAGCTATTTAAGAAGTACACACCGTCAATGTTCGGGTCATCGGAAAGCTTGTCTCCCTTTGCTCCCAAGTAAGTATAGGAACCATCCTTGTATCGGTTCAAAAGAACACGGGCAAAGAAGTTTTCTTTCCAAGCATGTTCCTGAATTCTATCGTTAATCACTTTTGACAATTCGCTCATTTCTTGAGCCAATTGAGTATCCTCATCCAATGTCGCAATTTCAGCCAAATGGTCAATTGCCAACTTCAAGAGGAAAGCATTCATCACACTTTCAGAATGATCACTTACAAAGCGGTCTCCATACTTGCCGTTTGTCTTCTTCAATTGCTCGTAGTACAATTTTTCTTTAGTTGCACCATCTATATAATTGTTGTCGATTTTCAAGCAATCGTTCCAGTCTGCATGGTCTAAGAGCGGAAGTCCGTGATCACCGATAGAAATGCAAGCGGAGTACTGGATGATAGCCTTTAATGTATCCCGTACGGCTCTCTTTTCACCAGTTCCGTCGGCAACCGGTACTTCTTCATTTAATATTGAAGTATCCTTCGTATAAACAATATATCTGTAATATGCTTGCAGGAGCCAGAGGCTGTCATCGGAATACAGACCCGGCTGCTTGCCCACCCAATAGAAGTTGTGGTTTGCATAACCCATTTTATAAACATTTGCAGTCCACTCAAACAACAGATCCCTGACAAAATCTTGATATCCTATGTTTATGAAGTAGTACATAGATGCAAACAAGTCCTGAATTTCCCTAAATCCGATTTCACGGTATCCTTTCTGTGTTTGACAGAAGGAACGGGACATAAAGGTTTGATACAATACCTGGAATGACAAATTCTTGTTAAATCCTGAGTCAAACAGCTTGTTTCCAGTCTGGAATTCGAAATATTTGCAGTAATTTTCATGGAAGCTTATAATCTCATTCAATGTTTCTTCTACAGCTTCACTTTTTTCAAAATAGCTGAGCAAATTCTCCAGCTCGCTGCACATTACTGCATCGCTGTAATTTTCGTTATCCTTGCTGGAAGACAAACCGGTAAATGTGTCTATTACAACTGTTTTACCTGCTTCAACGGTAAACGGTGCACCCAATGCAAAGAATCCAGGGCCTTTACGGTTTAGCTTGTTATTTAAATTGTATCCGCCTGACGGATGCTCCAATGTACCTTTGCCTATAAAATCATTGTAGTCGGTACAAAAACTTTGCGGGAAAGATTGCTTGTCCCCGTTGCGGACAATCATGCTAACAAATCTTGTATCCTGTTTAAACTCCTCGGGATAATAGTCCGGAGTTATTCCGATAAACTCACCCTTGCCATTGTAAAGGGCAGCGCTTTGCATAATGACATTTGTATATGTAACATCTTCAAAAATCGCATGAATAGCGCCTGTTCCGAACATTCCCGTATATGTTATGGATAAATTTCTTGGTTTATCCGATGCATTTTTTATTTCAATTCTCTGCAATTCCGTTGCAAGAGGGAATCCTTTTCTATGGGGCACCAAGAAGATCGTTCTTGTGATTTCCAAATTACATGCCGTTTTGTACTTTATTACTGTGCGGTTGCAGGAGTGTTTGCATGTAGCCTCAACAATATTTTCATCAATTAATGCAGAATAGAAAATCTGTTTGCCGTTTTCATACAAATAGAACTGCCTGTTTGCCGGGAAACCGTTTTCCTCCTGGCGAACATCAAATCTTGTTGACAATACCTGGGTTGCCGCATGGGAACGGAACGAACCCCTTCCGAACCTGTCAACAACACTTTTTGGCGTTGTTTGCAATGTCCTCTTAAAACCAAGCCTGTTTCCTATAAGCAAATTCACATAAAAATGCGGACCTGGAGCCGGTTTTAAAAGGTCGATTACGTGCTCTCCGTCTTCCGTCAAATAACCTGCCCAATGCTTTACATCGCCTACAGTGGCACGGATAGCTTTATCTACATCCTGAGGTACTTGAATCTTTTGTCCGTCTTCGAGCACTATACTAAATTGCTGTCCGTCATCAACAAGACAAGCCGACTGATTTTGTACATATTGATTAACATATTCCAAAACTATGCAATTTCCCAGAAGAACCTGCATTACCGGTGCCTTCATAGGCAAATTTGCAATTCCTATTACATTTTTAAACGCAGCATCACTAAAAATTGCATCTGCATAATCGCCCAGATTAATTTTACTTCCAAACTTTTGAGTTAATAAATCAACAGGTGTAATTTTGTTATTTCTGGATGTTACTTTTGTAATCATAACCATTCTCCTACCAGCAAAATATTAGTTTCAAACCCTGCTTAGGGCTAATTCAGAACAATTATCTCATATGGTATTTTAATTGTCAATATTAGATAAAAGTGTGCTTTTTCGTTCCGATTCGGCTGTTTTACCAAAACCTCACAGTCGAAAAATTATCCCAAATTTTAATAAACATTAAAAAAATTAATACTTATTTTTTACAGTTTAAGATGCAATGTACCAATAGCATTTTATACCTCTGCAATACAATCTGTCATTTCTTTATAAGTGATATTTTGTAAAAAGTAAAAATGTTTAATTTTTATGTGATAATTTATCACCTATGCCAGTCTTATATTATAAGGTATAAAAAACAATTTGCGGCGGATGTACTTTTAATTCCAAAATATACAGTTTATTGATAAATATACTAATTAAATATATTTAAATATCTTTACATATGAAAGGAAGATAAAAGTGAAAAAGTATATTTTAATTGTTTCAATATCAATATTTATTTTGGGAATATTGACATCATGCAGTACCTCTGAAAAAGCTGTTGATTTTCAAAACATGGACAGCAAAACCTTTTTGGAAACTGTAAGTTTGCTTGAAAAATTATCGATAGACATAAACCTCGACGATATAAAAAGCGTTGAGGCTGCAAAAACATATAAAGCAGAGCATATTGTTTTTGATAACCAAAAGCTTATAGATGCATTTATGAAAAGCAGCGTAACTGAAGAAAAAATCTGGGCTGAAGGTCCACAATTTATTGCGTCTGCCGGTAACACACAAGAATTTTTAAGCATATATGACGGTGGTAAAAGCTTTGGTATTAAAACCAGTCTAAAAGGAGGATTCAGATATAGTAGAATTGTTAATGGTGAAATAAATAAATTGTCAACTGTCGCAAATTGTGATTTTTATTATCCATCGTTTAGCAAGAGTGATTATAATTCCAATGATGATTATTCATCATATACCGACTTGAATTTTTTATCCTATGAAGATGCACTGACCGACATTAAAAGAATAATAAACGCAGCCAAAATACCTCAATTTGATGTTCATGAAACCTACTCATTGGATCTGAAAACTATTAAATCTCATTACGAACTATATCTTAAAAGTGCATCAGTTGAAGAAGAGTTAAAAAACTTAGATTGGACAAAAGAAGATGAATGTTACATTTTTTCCTTGAGACAACTCGTTGATAATATACCGATTATAAACAGAGAATGGTATATGCCTGATGGTACTAAGAGCTCAGCTTTTGGAAATTTTATGCCTGCGACATACATTAATTTGGTCTATGACAGTAAAGGGATAAAGGAAATAAATGCAAAGTCTATTCTTAACGTTATCGATGAGATTGAAATCAATAGACTAATTAATGTTTATGAAGCTTTGAATACATTGATTGAGGATTATTCACTTACAATATTGGAAAATGACGTAAGCATTGTTTCAGCAGAATTATGTTATCTAAGTATCCCTAAAGGTGATGTATTTGAATTGATTCCCGGATGGGTATTCTGTAGTACTCAAACTATAGAATTTAATGGAGAATTACATACACAATATAAATATGATGTCGTCAATGCCGTAACAGGTAAATTATATCAGTCAAGGTGGTAACAATGAAAACGCTTATAGCTTTGTTAAAAACTGACCTATACAGAGCCTTATTATCACTTAATTTCGTTATTTCAATAGTGTTTACAATGTTTGTTATGTTCATCAGTTGTTCAGGATACATTAGCAATACATCCGATGTTTTTAGTCTGCTTAGCCATGCCTTAACCGGCAGTGGTTCTACTATATTTATATTATTTATAGCACCTATATTACCATATGCAGTATCTTTCGCATCAGATTTAGAAGATAAAGCCTTGACTTTCTGGGTTATACGTACAGGAGCCAGCAAATATGCAATCAGTAAATTTTTATCTTCGGTCATTGCTGGTTTTTTTTCCGTTGCTAGCAGCATGATTGTTTTCTCATTGATTATGTTGATATTTTTTCCATTATCCGATGGATATATAGGTGACCAAAGTGGTTATGGAATCTTGCTAAAAAACAATCAACCATGGATGTATATTTTGGTACTCACCGTTCACTATTCATTATCAGGAGCGTTATTTGCAGGTATGGCTTTAACAATATCAACTTTCGTACCTAATAAGTTCAGCACAATGGCAGCACCTATAGTTATATACTTTGTTCTGATGCGACTGACAACTGAAGCTCCAATACCTAATTTTTTTAAACCAAGTTTTTTGATTGAAGGTATTTATTCTGATGTAAGCCCTGCAACAGCTTTTTTGTATAAATTGATACCTGTAGTAGCAATCCTTGGCCTTCTCTTGTATATTACTATAAATCAAATTAAGAAAAGGATTGAGAAATCATGAATATAAAAAATGCCCTATTGTGCTCGATTGTTAATTATAAAAAGTGGATAGTAAACATTAAAATCTATACCCTTTTTGCATTAATATTAGCTTTTAATATATGGAATTTTTCCGGAGTATATGAGTATGCAAAATCAGTTGGAGAAGGTATCAGCCCATGGATATTTCCACACTTATTAACTTTTCCTACAATGATGCCTGTTTACGGATGTTTCGCAATGCTTCTGTTTTGCGATGCTCCTTTTATAGACAGACACACTCCTTTTCTTATGGTGCGAACAGGTAGAACCTCCTGGGTAGTTGGGCAGCTGTTTTACATTTTCTTCACCAGTTTGTTATACACTATAATCAATTATATTATGACAGTAGTTTGCTTTTTCCCTCATATAGAATTTACCAGTGACTGGGGAAAGGTTATCAGAACATTGGCAATGAACCCTTCAAGCGCATCTCAGAAAGGAATTTACCTGACAGTCATAATAAATAACGGTATAGTTACTACATTTTCAGCAATTGAAGCTACACTTATAAGCTTAGCTTTGTTCTTCTTAGTCACATTATTTACAGGAATCGTTATTTTCAGTTTAAATCTAATTCTTGGAAAAATGAGTGGTATAATAACTACTGGTGTATTGGTTTTTATTTCATATTTTTCCATATTCGTAGGCCGCATAACAACAGGACTCAAGGTTTACTATTTTTCCCCACTTAGCTGGAGCAGTTTACAGTATATAGACTGGTATAATTCGGGGGACTCTCCATCACTTCAATACGCTGTCATATTTCTTTTTGGAACATCAATAATATTTAGCGTAATTTCCGTTATATTATTTGCCAAAAAAGATATAAATACAGCCGAAGGCATGGAATGAAGCGATTTATGAAAAGAAGGGATGTTAGAAATGGATAATATAGTGGAAGTAAGAAATGCCTATAAATCATTTAAAGAAACAATAGCATTAGATAATGTAAATGTTAATTTTGAAAGAGGAAAAATACATGGTATTATCGGACGCAATGGTTCGGGAAAAACAGTATTATTCAAGTGCATATGCGGATTTATGACGCTCACCTCAGGTGAGATTATCGTAAACGGAAAAAAAGTAACGCCATCTGTTTCACAAGATATAGGGATAATCCTGGAAACCCCTGGCTTTATAGGCTCATTAAGTGGATATAAAAATTTGAAGCTGCTTGCCGGCATCCATAAAAAAGTAAGCACAGAAGATATTAATCAAACCCTTTTAAAGGTAGGACTCGATCCTAAAATGAAAAAGCATGTCCGAAAATACTCTTTGGGAATGCGCCATAGACTGGGAATAGCACAAGCTATAATGGAAAATCCGGAATTATTAATACTTGATGAACCCATGAATGGACTTGATAAACAAGGTGTCACTGAAATGAGAAAACTATTTAAAGACCTAAATAAACAAGGAGTTACAATTATCTTATCATCTCACTACAGCGAAGATATCGATGCTCTATGCGATACCGTCTGTGAAATGGATACAGGTAAGTTAACTCAAATACGCTAAGTATTATTGCCACTTTAATCAAGTCTCATATAAGCTTGATTAAAGTGGGCAAATACTCTATTTTATCTTGCTGGTAATTTTCTCTTTAATTCTTAATAATTTCATTCCCACCGTACTTTGCTTCATATTCATGTGTTTTGCTATTTCAGAATATGTATAATTTTTATAATGCCTTAGAAATAAGATTTTCTTTTCTTCCAAACTCAATCTGTCTATATGTACTAATATATCTTTTAACATTTCTCTCTTCACATACTGTTCATCTATACTATCAACCCGTGCTGTTTTATGTATATAATCCAATACATTATTGTCTTTATCAAATAAGTATACGATTTTGTTTCTATTATTTATTTTCTGCCTTAGCATATCTTTAGATACATTCACTGCTATAGCACGAATCCAAACATCGAATTTGGACTTGTCTTTTAATTTGTCTAATCCTTCAAATGCCCGCATAAAAGTTATTTGAGCTACATCTTTTGACAATTCCTCATCATATGTAAAAGATAAGGCTAGTTTATATATTTTTTCATAGTTTTCCGAAAATAATAAGGAAAAACCATCTTCATTCAATATACTATCCGCCTTATTTTTTGCTGACATTTTCCGTCCGCCCTTACATTATAAATAATTAAAATACTAATTATTCATATATTGCTTTATTAACCTTTTATGTAAATATATCACATATAATACATAATGTCAATTTGAGGTTTTTAACGGAATAACCATCCTCAATCCATTGGGAATAATATTAAAATTGGCTTCACAGCAGTCGAATATTTCACCGTCTACATTTAAAAGAAAGCTTTCTTCCGAACGTATTTTAATTTCCTTTGCCCTAAAGTATTTGACCTCTTTAATTGACTCATGCTTGCCTCTAATCAGCTGCGGAAAGAACAATACGATTTTAAGCGGATTTGCTTTATCAATGTGGTAAACATCAAAATTACCGTCATTTATGTCCGCAAAAGGAGCAATTTTCATTCCCCCTCCGTAATATTTACCGTTTGCAACGGCGAGCAGAAGAGTTTCCTTGTTATGCTCCACACCATTGATATTTACCATAGAATTAAAGCTTTTATACCGGAATACAGTATAAAAAATTCCCGCGATATAAGAGCTCATGCCAAAAAACAAAGGATGCTTTTTGAATTTCCTGGCATTAGCCACAATTTCGGCATCCATTCCCACAGAAGCAACATTCAAAAAATAACGGCCGTTTACTTTGCCCACATCAATATATTTTTCCTCACCGTTTATTGTCCTGTACAAAAGGCTCGAATCTATGGTATCTCCGATATTTCTAAAAAAGTCGTTCCCGCTTCCTGCCGGAATTACCCCAAGGCTGCTTGAGCTGTCCATAACGCCGTTTAAGACTTCGTTTAAAGTCCCGTCTCCTCCTACTGCATAGACTCTGTACCGGTCATTTTCCACGTATTTTCGCGTAATTTCAGTAGCATGGCCGGGTCCCTTTGTAAATTCTATATAATAAGGCTCTACATTGCCGAGCTCCTCGTTCTTCATAAAATACTCTTCTATTTTCTCAACGTATTCAACACCGCCGCCTTTACCGGCAAACGGGTTAATGATAAACAAATGCTTCATTATTCACCTCTAACGAAAAGCTAAAATCAATCTACTATATATTATACTCAATATATTATTCTTCATTTTTAAAGTGCCTTAATATTTTTCAGCTGCTCTTGAAACATACGCAATAAGGAGGAAAACATATAAGAGAGCTTAGAAACT
The DNA here is from genome assembly GCF_035371925.1 of Acetivibrio sp. Classification (NCBI taxonomy): domain Bacteria; kingdom Bacillati; phylum Bacillota; class Clostridia; order Acetivibrionales; family Acetivibrionaceae; genus Acetivibrio; species Acetivibrio sp. Next base: position 12,294 of record NZ_DAORXT010000029.1, read on the forward strand.
GCAAAACATTTAATATGATAGAAAGAATATTGCAAAATATACAAAGGAAAAATATGGATTTGAAACTTTTAATCAAAATAATTACAGATTAGGAGCAGCATCCCGGCCTTCTGTTGTCCTTTCAAAATAGACCTCGGGCAGCACAATCCTAATCCCGTATTCCGAACCTTCCTTCTGCCAATACACAATAAATCTCACTTTTGCCCTCTTGGGAATATAGTTTTTTTGCCTCATTTCCTCAATTTTACCTCTAAACTGTTTTGAAAAAAGCACTACCTCTTGCCCTTTTAAATTTTTGCAGCAATTACCGTCCACAACCAGCTCATCTCCGCTTGTCAGCCATGCAATCAAATTTTGCCGTGAAAAGAAAAAGTCCAGCACTATATCCTTATGGGTCAGCTGCATTGCAAGTTTACAGGGAGAGTAATAAATATTTGAATCGCAAACTGTCTCAAGTTCTAAAACTTTTATGGAGTCAAGATAATCTCCATTATAGTGAATGACAAGATTACTTCTTGCCCTTGTCATGGCAACATACAGCTGCCTCAGCTCTTCATCCGTTTTGGGATTAAACCCGTCCAGCATCAAAAATACGTTGTCAAACTCCCTTCCCTTGGCCTTGTGAATGGTTGAAACAAATATAGTCTCCAACCCTTCTGTAAAAAAATCTTCCATTTTCGATTCCCGAATAAAAATCTCCAGGTCTGACTTATATTTGTTTTTAGGATTTGTTGCTTCAAAGTCTTTGATGATATTTAGACACAAATCCAAGTTGGGGCTTTTACAAAACTTGTCTGCCAATTTGCGTTTCGCATCTGCCCAAGTGTCCTCTCCTATCATATAGGTTTCTTTGGACAAGTTGAGGCAATTTAGAAAAAACCTCACTTCAAGAAGATTGTAGAGATTAAATCCTTCATTGGACTGAATCAGCTTTGCCTGCATTCCGTTTTTGGCCAGCAGGCCTGCAATCTGCAATGCTTCTTCATTGCTTTTGGTCAAAACACAGGTCGAACCTGAAAGCCCTATGTTAAGGATATCGTTAACCATCGGCTCAGTCAAATTGCTGCTTTTGTATCGGACCAGTTTAATCCTTCCGTTATCTTTTTGAACGGCAACAATAGGTATATTCTTGAGCCTTTTAGATATTTTCTTTACAAACTGGTTTGTAAACTCCACAAGGTTACTCTTGCTCCTGTAGTTTTCCACAAGCTCGTACATAACAGCGTCTTTTTCTTTTATCAATTGCTCCAAGTATTTAGAGCTCGCACCCCTAAATTCATAAATATTTTGATCGTCATCCCCAACTGCAATCACCCTCATATCCTCATTTTTCTCCATGAGGGTACAGATTAATTCAAACTCGTCGGCATCCATGTCCTGGGCTTCATCTATAACCAAAACCGTCTTTGTTGCCTTTCCCGGTTCAACATCGCCGTTTTTGATTCTCATTATAGCTTCTCTTATTACTTCATCGGATTTTTCCAGTGTTCCGATTCTTCCTAAAAGGTCAAAGCAATAGGAGTGAAAGGTTTTAATCTCTATGTAGCCAGCAGCATTGCCTATAAGTTTTAGCAACCGTTTCTTAAATTCAGTGGCTGCAGCCCGCGAAAAAGTCAGCATCAGCAATTGCTCATGCTTGACATCCTCCATTAACATAAGTGATGCCAGCTTGTGAACCAGGACCCGGGTCTTCCCGCTTCCGGGACCTGCTGCAACCACAATATGCTTTGACTCATTGTCGGTAATGATTTTAAGCTGGGTGGGTGAAAGTTCCCCGAAAAGCTTATGGAATTTCGCCGGAGTAATGTTTCTTTTTATTTCATCCTGCTGGCTTCCCTTGAAGTATTTATTTAAAAAAGAGCTGTAATTTAGCGAGAAATAGTCATCCACAAACTGAAGGGCATCTTTGTAATCGTTAATCATTTTCCTTGCGTATTCGCCGACAATATGAATCTGCTGCACTCTGTTTTCGTAAAACGCTTTAAGCTTTCTATAATCCTCAACCTTGTACCGCTTTTTATTATCCCTTTCAATACGTTCGATATCCATGGGGTTGTAAACAACCATAAAGCCGCCCTCTATTTTCAATGCTCCAATTCGCGAAAGGTAAAAAAGCGCATCCTCAACATCATCCGAAGAAACCTTGGTATTAAAAAGTGTTATTCTTTGCTCAAACTTTTCTTTAAGTTCGAGAACCGAAAACTCAACTGCCACTTCCTCTTTATCTTCTTCTGTTCCTTTATTTCCCAAAATGCTATATTTGATTTTATCATAAAGGTATTCCAATATAAACTCTGCCAGCTCATGGATTTTGGCTAGCTTTTCTTCAAACGCTCTTTTGTCATACAAAGTAATTACTGCAATGTGATTTGCCGAAAAGCCTGCATACTCCCTCTTTATCCAGTTTTTTATAGCCCACATATTTATAACAGTTTTTATACTATTGGGTGTTGCATCCTTGCAGCCATAGTATTCGGCTTGCTCGTTGAGTTCCTTTATATGAAACACCTTTTCCTCCTCTGAAAAAACACTCAAAAGAAAATTCTCGATTTTTACAAAGGACTTTAATATGCTTAGTGATCGTTTTTGATTTTCCTTTTTCTTAATAAATGCCACAAGATCTTTGACATCAGCAAGGATTTGCTCTTCCCGAAGCAAGTTCACGATCTGAATAATCTCTTCTTTGGGGATTCCCAAACGATCCGAGAGATAGTCAACCCTGGATTCTGCTTCTTCATCTCTCGGGTTCTTTCTTCTTTTGCTAGAAATAAGGCTCTTTATTATTCTGACAGCATGTTGCTTTTGCTTTTCGTCAAACCTGTCGGAAGCATTAATTTTAGCGGCTGCCTCCTGAACATTCTTTGCAAGAATACTGTTGGCAAATACCCGGGGTATATTTTGTCCCCTTTTAATGTATCCGGCATCTTCCAATGCTGCAATCGCCGCCTTCACCCTGTTTTCCACATCATTCAGATTCTCATTCCAACCAGCCTTCTTTGCGATTTCCAATGCGGATTGAGATGTTTTTAACCGTATTCGGGTAACGTCTTTAATCGCCTTCCATACTTGCTGTATTTCTTCAATATTCAGCTTTCTCTGATTCAATAAAATAAAATGTTTATTGATGTCTTCATCACTATACAATACATAACAGTCTGCAGTTATATTCTCATCTCTTCCGGCTCTTCCAGCTTCCTGAACGTAATTTTCAAGGGAATCGGAAATATCGTAGTGAATAACCAATCCCACATCTTTTTTATCCACTCCCATTCCAAAGGCAGATGTTGCAACCATGATCTGGACTTCCCCTTTTATAAAGGCATCTTGATTTTTCGTTTTTTCATCCTTATCCATTTTTCCGTGAACGCCTTTTGCCGAAAAGCCGTCCTCTGTCAGCCTTTTTGCCAGCAGTTCTACAGTTTTGGTTCGCGATGCATAAACTATTGTGGGGCAATTCTTTTCTTCAATCAAATCCCTTAATGTATTGTATTTTTCTTCTTTACTTTTTCTCTCAAATACCTTGTATCTAAGATTACGTCTAGTTGCAGTCGAAGTAAAAAGCTCCATCTCAATAGAGAGCTTATCCCTAAAATAATTTCTTATGTCTTCAATGACATTCGGCTTTGCCGTTGCTGTAAAACAAGAGACGGGAATGGGTTCTACCATGTTTTTCTTTTCCTGAATTGATTTTATAAAGTCACCGATATACAAATAGTCAACCCTAAAATCATGTCCCCATGCCGAAAAGCAGTGGGCCTCGTCTATGACAAAGCGTACAACATTTCTTCCCAAAAGCAAACGTTCAATTGACCTTGAGCGCAAAGCCTCAGGCGAAATATAAAGAAGGGATGCCGAACCGTTTTCAACCCTTTCATAGGCCTTGGCCCTTTCTATAGGGTCCAGCAGACCGTTTATGGTAACCGCCTCGGTAATACCTGCCTTTTCTAAATTATCCACTTGGTCTTTCATCAGCGATTGAAGGGGTGAAACAACCACCGTCAGTCCTTTTGAATTCCTTCCGCTCATTAAAGCCGGCACCTGAAAAGTAATTGATTTACCCCCGCCAGTGGGAAACACAGCAATAAGCGATTTATTGGATACAGCCGCTCTGACGGCTTTTTCCTGCAATGGTTCGCAATTGTACATTCTGTAGGAATCGTATCCAAAGTACTTTTTTAAAGCCTTATGGATGTCAAGAGCCTCATTGCAGTAGTCGCAGCCTTCCAAGCACGGATTGTTTCTAAGCAGAAACATGATTCGTTCTACTTCCGGAAAGTTTTTGATCACCCATGGCGGAGTAATGGAGTCATGACTTCTCGTATTGATAAGTGCCAGACAGTAAGATAATTCAATTGGACTTTGGGATATAATTTTACTTAAATCGGCACTTTCGCATATTTGAAAGCGGAATTTGGTCCGGATCATTTTTTCCGGGTCGCAATACTTTTGCTCATACCCGAATAAAGCCTTCGGGGCATCAAATCCGGTTGGATTATTTGCAATTTCACCTGTCAAAGACTCGTTAATGAACCTAAAAAAGGCAGAAAATCCTTCTTTGTCTTTTAACAGAGTATAAAAAATCCGCTTCAATTCATCATCCAATTTATGAAAAGCCTTGACCTCATCAAAGAAAAGGTCCCTGGCTTTTATTGAATCATTCAGCGGATTATTGATATCATCGGTCTGAAGCTTGTCGTCTTTTACAAGAGAATGGTAGGGTTTTTGGGGAAACAGAAGTGGCGAAAGATACAAAGTATCGATAAAGGCTATATTCTTCACATCCCGCCCTCCCTAAAAGACAAACGATTCAACATAATATTATTATATTGATAAATGCTTTAAATGTATAGACTATTTGCAATCAACTTACTTTTTAGCCAAACCTGACATTTAAGAAAACGAAAAAGAGACTTCCTGCAACCTATAAATACTAAAAAATCCCTTCGCAAGAAAACTTAACATATTTCCTGCGAAGGGACTTTATCGCAAAATACAGCAAAAGTCTCATCACTCGTCTTTTTTTACAATAAACTTCCCTATTGATTCCGAAAGGGATTTAGCTGTATTTTCCATATCCGAACTTGTTTCATTAAGTTTTTCAATCATTTTTGAAAACTCATCTACCGACGAAGATACTTCCTGAGTACTGGATGCCGTTTCTTCCATAATTGCAGACAAATCGTTCATCATTTCAACTATTTTATTCTTCTTTACCTCCATATTGCTTCCCAGTGAAAACACGTCTTCCACTCTACGCTTTGTATTTTCTATTGCCTTCGCAATTTCACTAAATACCTGGTTTGTCTGAGCCGCAGAGTTTGATTGGTCATTTAAAATTTCATTTATTTCAATTATCATTTCTTCCATATTGTTCGTATTTAATTTTATATCATTTATTATTTTATTTATTTCATTAACAGATTTAGATGATTGTTCTGCCAGCTTTCTGACTTCATCTGCAACTACAGCAAATCCTTTTCCCGCCTCTCCGGCCCTTGCCGCTTCAATAGCTGCATTTAGGGAAAGAAGGTTGGTTTGGGCTGAAATATTTGATATGGTTTCCGATACTTTGCCTATTTGTTCTACACCTCTTCGAGAATTTAGTAAAGTTTCACTTATCTTTCCGGAAAATTCAGTATTTTTCTTGGTCTTCTCACTAAGATTATTGATAGTTTCCATCCCTATATTTTTTAATTCTTCCGTGCTTGTTATTTCATTTTCAAGGATGTTTGTCGATGCAATAACTTTTTCAATTATGTTTGCAAGCTCATTAACCTCTTCAACACCTTCATTTATATCCATTGACTGTTGTGTAGCACCTTGAGCTATTTGATCAATTGCACAGGATATCTCTTTATTGAGCGCATAATTCAGATTTGTGGATTTAGCCAGTTCTGCCGACGAAGCACGCAATAAATTTGAAGTTTGATCTATTTGAATAATTAAATGTGAAAGATTATCTGACATTTCGAGAATTTTTTCTCCTAAAAAGCCGATCTCATCTTCCGAATCAATCTCAACGGTTGAGGTAAGATCTCCACGGGATATTTTATCAACAAGCTCGCAGAGCTTTTTTATAGATTTTACAATGCCTCTGGAAACGAATAAAATTATTCCCCAAAAAATAAATGTAATTATCATAACCTGTATCAGTTCTTTAGCTATTCTGCTAAATATTTCTTCTCTGGCATGGTAGTTAGTAACGGTTAATTCTATTCTTCCAACATTTTCCTGTTCGCGCGAGACATCACATTTAAAAGGAGGTAGCAAATTTTTCTCCTGGTATTGCTCACCGTCTTTTTCTTTCCTAAATAAAGATTTATTATTATAATCGAATATTTCAATAGCCGCAACTTCTTCATTTTCCATCAAAGAATCCCCTATAGACTCAAGTGCAGCAAAATTTAATTGCCATAGCGGTTCAACCGAGCATACTTCTGCAATCCTTAAAAGTGCCTCTGCTCTTTCTTTCAAATTTTTATTCTGCTTAGTATATGCAACGATTGCAGAAGAGAAATTATACACAAGCAAAAAAGCCATAAGACCGATTATCGTCGGAACAGAAAAACGTGATGATAATTTTTTTGCGTATCCAAGTTTGGCTTTCTTTGTTTTGGAATTGTTGTTTAAAAACTCATTTCTTAGTTTCGCTAAAATTTTCATTATATTTCCTCCAAGGATTTAATATTGGAAATAATAGAATACTCTTTGGTAAAATGTGTTGTATAAGATTATTATTGTGTTTTTTGCTCTAAAGACAATAATAATCTTAATACCACAGATAAATAACATCGGCCGCTTACAGATTCCGGCATACAATAACCGGGATTACAGCTTCGATACGTCAATATATTTTGCCAACATGTCAAGATACTCTTTTTCCAAATCCATGTCTTTTACTGCTTCATTGTATTTTTCTGCAAAATTGCTTGCCGATTTGGAAAATACCACATAAAAACCTGCTTTACTTTCGGGAAGATCAAGTATTTTTACATCATTTTCTAAATTCATCTGCTTTATCAATTTTACAAATGCCGCTTTATCCGGAGCGTAAGCTGCATCTATCATCCCTGACACAAGTCTCTTTAAATTTGTTTCGTGATAGTTGCTTGCCGATACAAAATCAAATTGTATCCTGGAATCCTTCATAAAATCACTTATAAAACTTTTTTCAGCATATCCGATGGTGAGGTCAAGTATGTCATCAACTCCCTTAATTTCATTTAGAGGATTATCCTTTTTTATTGCTATTGCTGTTTGACTGTCAAAAAAGGCTTTCTCGGAACATATAGAAACACTTTCTCTTTCAGGATTTTTGGTAAGCAAGGCAGAAGCAAAAGGTTTGGTATCAGCTTCAAAATTGGCTGTTTGCCTTGGAATGGAGGTTCCTTCCTTATCCCACACAAGCTTTACATTCATTTTCGGTGCTATTTTTTGTTCAAGCAAATCATATACAGCACCTGTCAATTTTCCGCTTTGCTCGTCAATGAATATGTGTGGGGGATTTTCAAACCACGAAATTTGAAGCTCATTTTCAGAAGTTTCGTTTTTTGATGCATCTTCTTTTTCTTTATTTTGGGTATTTGCGGCACTCTGAACCGGTTGGGTGTCATTATCGCCGCTGCTGCTTTCAACACTTTTGCATCCTGATAACACAAAAATAAATACCATAGCCATCGCTAAAGAAAAAAGTCTTTTCATTGGTATCATTCTCCTTTAACTTTTTATTGTCATTTTTTTGGTTATTGAATATGTCATACTTTTACATAATTATTGGCTAAAGTTTTACTTATGTAGAACCTTTGGCTGTAATACCTGCAGCATCTAAGTTTTTTAAGTAATTAGCAATTTTCGTAAAAGTATAAAAGAAAACTTATCGAAATAACAGCAATGGCACAGTTGCCGAGTAAGCTTTCAAAATACTCTGCGTCACCATAGTTCAATGATTTGGTTTGGAATAAAAGATTTATCTCACTATTTATTATATCGGGATTAATAACAGAACAATTTAGCAACCATTATTAAAGAAATGTTGGATAATATAACCTGTAACAGAAATTATATAGTTATTAATAGAAAATCATCCCGCCGTAAGTTTACAATAATCAGCAGGATGATATCAAACAGAGAACTGTCCCCTATTTAACTTTTCAATGCTTCCTCATAAGCTTTCTTTGTGAGCTCATCAAAGCACACCATAATTACCTGACTCAAGCTGTCATTTTCACGCAAAAAATTAGTTATTTCCCGTATTGCAATCTTTGCAGCCCGATTTAGAGGAAACTTGTAGGAACCGGTACTGATTGAAGGAAAAGCAACAGTTTTCAATCCGTTCTCCACTGCAAGCTGAAGGGAACTTCTGTAACAGGAGGCCAACAGTTCGTCTTCGTTATTGTCTCCACCTCGCCAAATGGGGCCTACCGTGTGTATAACATACTTTGCCGGAAGATTATATCCCTTTGTAATTTTAGCATTACCGGTTTCACACCCGTTCAGCTTCCGGCACTCTTCCAAAAGCTCCGGTCCCGCAGCTCGATGTATAGCGCCGTCCACCCCTCCTCCTCCGTGAAGGAATCTGTTTGCGGCATTAACAATTGCATCAGTATTTATCTTTGTTATGTCACCTTTAATGATTTGAAAACGATCCATATTTTTACCCCTTTGCAAGCAAAATTTCTTTTGTATCTTCTTATGTCACGGTAAATCAGTGTTTTTTCGGAATTTATCCTAAAAAGCTCATACTAAAATTATAATATTTTACAGTAAGTATCACAAGTTTTTTACCCGACACTTTGATTCAACATATCGATTTTTTCAATCCAAGCAGTCAAACTCTTTTTACTTGTTTTTCGCAAAAATATTAATCGTATGTATTGTTTATAAAACTTAAGATAATATATAATGATAGGCATGAATCAATATCATAAAACGGGAAAAAAGAAAGGATATCAAAATGAATAATAATTATAAGCTCAAATATTTTACAAGAACAGCAATGCTTTTGGCATTAACCATAGTTTTCCAATCTCTTGGAAGGCGTATTCCTCTAGGGCAAAACAGTAATTTTATAGTTGGGCCTTTAGTTAATGCCTGTCTTATTATATCCTCCGCTTTGGTTGGACTTCTCAGCGGTGCTGTAATATCCGTTCTGGCACCTTACGGGGCAATCCTTACGGGTGCGACAATGCCCTTGCCGTTGGCTCCGTTTGTTGCTTTGGGCAACTTCGTTCTTGTACTCGCATTTTATATTTTTAGAAAGAAAAAAGTTATCGGCATAATTTTGGGTTCAATTGCTAAATTTGCAGTTATTTACGGTTCTCTGCTTTACATCATTCCATTTTTTAAACTGTTGCCTAAAAACAAGGCAATGGCTTTGGCCGGTGCTGCTTTCGGATGGCCTCAGCTTGTGACGGCACTGATAGGAGGAATTATTGCAATACCCATCATCTATAGGCTTGAAAGACATATTTAAGCTTATTGAATTAATTATGCTTTTAGTTATTTTAGTTATTATTTGAAATTACTATTTAAATTCGATTTGTGCTTTAATTTGCAAATGGATTGAGTCATTGTTCCCATTGGACAAAAGGTACACCATGTTCTTGGCTTGTAAAACACCATTACAATAAGTCCTAGCAACATGGATGTAAGCATCAGGCTATAAAATCCAAAGCTAAACTGGGCAATCCAATCCGGCACTATCCCTGCCGTATATGTCCATCCCCATGGCACTTTGAATGTCCAAAATAGCTTTATTGCTTGAGTTAATGTTCTCGCCTTTGCCGCAACCAAATAAGTCTGGAATATCATATTGAAAAACATTGGAAGAAAAAACCCCAGAAAACCATATCTGAACCATTTCGATGTCAGCCATCGAGGGGCTTGCTTGTTTTTGAAAAACTTCAGTAAACCACCCAATTTAGAAAGCAATTGCCCACGCCCGCACATATTGTTGCAAAACCACTTGTTGCCGCCAAATACTGCGATAATAATCGGCAGCAGAACTTCAACCCTGGGATGCTTCTCCATGATTTGCGACAGCACAGAGGACGGAATTATTATCACTTCCGTATCTTCTACTGCTTCTATCATAACATCAAAAGCAATAGAATCCATAAGGCAGGAACCTGACAAAACACATGCCTCTCCTTTGTTGACACGAAACAGTGTAACCTCTCGTCCTTCATCCGAAACAATGTATGTTCGCAGACCACCCGATAATAATAGCATAATGCCTTTGCATCCCTGCTCAGAACTATGCAGAAGCGAACCTTTTTTATATTTAGTTTCAATACTGCCTTGCTTAATCATTTCCTTTTCAAGATTATCAAGCTCATTCCAAAAAGGAAGCATCTCATCAAAATAAAAGGTTTTGGCCATAAAGCAGCACTCCTCGAAGGCGGATTCTATTGTTATTATTTATTTTTGCAAATATAATCATTACTAACATTATATTAATAAATCAATGCAATCACTATAATTATGAGGAGGATCCTTGTCATGGAACAAAGTAAAGCTTCCGTCCTCATAACCTGCAATATTTCCCAGTTCAGCATTTAATCCGATCCAAAAATGTGCCCAATGACCTTCAATGTCATTAAAGATGTTAGAATCATTTGGCGGTTCAGCCCCAACAGTCAAAAGTTGAGTAAACAGAAAAAAAGCATTGTGACAAACAACAGCATCCTATGCTTCGAATTGATTATTATATTCTTCCTCCAAATTCAAATTATTCTATAAATGTAATTAATAATATTCAAGTTATTTAGTTTAGGATAGTCCAAAACAGCAAAAAAATTCCTCCTTGGTAATTATTCATGCCAAGGAGGAATTTACTCATTCATTCCTGCACAATATCATACTATCATTTTTAAACTGCTTTCTTAGTTATTGCAGCATAAATGATATCCTCAATTATAGCCTCTAAAGCTTCCTTTTCAGCTTTAATCTGATCATTCAAGCTTTTTTCTTGCTTTGTCAATTCATCAACAGCTTTTTTATCAACCGGCTTAGCTTCCCTTAATTTTTTCAATTCAGCCTGTACTTCTTCTTTCTTTTCTTCCAATGCAGCAATCTTTTCAGCAAACAATGCTTGTTGTTTTTCTATCTCAGCTATAGCGTCATTACCGAACTCTGCAACCAATTTAATTCTGTCAATTTGCTCTTTTAACGCATCTCTTTTTGCCTTTAACTCTTCGTTCAATGCCTTTTCTTCTTCCTTCAATTTCGCAATTGCTTCCTCATCAACTTCTTCCGCTTCGTTCAAAGCCTTTATTTCAGCTTTTATTTTCTCAATTTTTTCTTTTATTTCACTTTCTACTTTTGCAAAATTAGCTTCTGCAGCCTCAATCTTTGCTACTGCATCTTCTCCATACTTTGCAACCAACTTTATTCTGTCAATTTGCTTTTTCAACGCATCTCTCTTAGTCTTTAACTCTTCGTTCAATGCTTTTTCTTCTTCCTTCAATTTCGCAATTGCTTCCTCATCAACTTCTTCCGCTTCCTTCAAAGCCTTTATTTCAGCTTTTATTTTTTCAATTTTTCCCTTTATTTCACTTTCTACTTTTGCAAAACCGGCTTCTGCAGCCTCAATCTTTGCTACTGCATCTTCTCCATACTCTGCAACCAATTTTATTCTGTCAATTTGCTTTTTCAACGCATCTCTCTTAACCTTTAACTCTTCGTTCAATGCCTTTTCTTCTTCCTTCAATTTTGCAATTGCTTCCTCATCAACTTCTTCCGCTTCCTTCAAAGCCTTTATTTCAGCTTTTATTTTCTCGATTTTTTCTTTTATTGCACTTTCCACTTTTGCAAAATCAGCTTCTGCCGCTTCAATTTTAGCTAATGCATCTTCTCCATACTGAGCAACCTTTTTAACTCTTTCAATTAACTTGTTTAATTCATCTCTTTTAGCTTTTATTTCATCGTGCAACGCTTTTTCTTCTTCTCTTAATTTTGATATTGCTTCTTCATCTACAGGCTTTACTTTTTCTACAGCCTTTATTTCTTCATGTACAGCTTTGTGGCTTTCTTCCAATTTGGCAATAGCTTCCTCATATGCTGCTTTAATTTTTGCCGATTCCTTCTTTTCAACAATAGATTCAACATATTTTGGGTGAATGATCTGGCTCACCGGTTTGTTGTAAATCTCATTTTGAACCGGACCCTTTGCAGCAAAAACACTTGTTGTAACAGAAAACACCAATGCTGCAGTCAATAAAGAACTTGCAAATCTCTTCATTTTACATTCTCTCCTTTACTTTATATTTTTTATTTTACAAGCCATATATCTTACTTTTATATGGCTTATATTTGCATTACAGCATAATCTTGCCGAATATAGATTTTTTAAACTTTTATTTCTTTCGCTCAAGTCATTCGGTAACACTATTTTTTTTTGTTCGGTTTAGTCTTGTTTTTTAAACAGTAAAAAAAACGGTTTTATTCTTACACTTTATTGTCATTTTCCGAATTAAAACAGAACCAGTATACGAATTCTCTATAGGGGGAGGGAATATTCATTGATAAATTTTAGTTCGTACAATTTACTCCAGCAAGAGAAAGACTCTTTTTTGGAAATTATAAAAAAAATCAAAGAAGGCGACACCTTACTTAGAAATAAGTTTATTGATGACTTTAAACCCTTTATTCTAAAATGCGTATCACAATTGGTAGGTAAAAAAAACAACTTGACACAAAGCGATGAATACAGTATTGCCCTCATTGCATTCAATGAAGCCATTGAATCTTATGATTTGAATAAAAAGACGAAATTTGTAAGCTTTTCAAAGCAAGTAATTAAAAGAAGGCTTATAGATTATTTAAGAAGCACAAATAAAAACGTTGTAACCGTACCTTTTTCATATCTCAATAATTATAATACCGGTTTTAGTGAGCATAGCAACAATACCTTTGAAGAAAAGTTTTTATATGATAAAAATTCAGACTACAGCATTGAAGTTGAAACTAAAGAAGAGATTAAGAATCTCGAGTTAAAAATATACGAATATAAAATGACCATTGAAGACTTGATTGAATGTTCTCCAAAACATCGCGATACTATAGTTTTATGCCTTAATGTGGCAAAAATCATCATAGAGAATGAATCATTATATCAGTCATTCAGAGAAAGGAAAATCCTCCCATATAAAGAGTTGGCCGAGCGTTTTAATCTATCTCGCAGAACTCTTGAGAAAAACAGGAAATTCATTATTGCTATGGTTTTTATACTTAAGAGCGACCTTGAGATATTAAAAAAATACATATATGATACAATGGGACGGTGAAATATTATGGTAAAGCAAAAGGGCACTATTATAAAGCTTAAAAATAATTTGGCAATCATTATGACCAATGATTGCAGAATTGTTTCAATAATGAGACAGCCGGGCATGTACGAAGGCTTGGAAATATCATTCAATAAAAACGAAATTATAAACAGAAAGAGTAAGCTTGTTTTTTCTTCCCGAATTGCTGCAGGAGTCGCTGCAATATTTATAATTATGTTTGTTTCTTTTAATCTATTCTATAATTATGGAGCATATGCTTATGTTGCTATAGATTCCGACACCAGCATAGAATTCGAGCTGGATAAAAACAACAAAATACTCAAGGTAAATTGTTATAATGATGATGCAAATGCTCTATTGAATGAATTAGATTTTAAGAATAAATCTATTGATTTTGCAATAAAAAAAGTAATAGAAAAATTAAATTTAAATGAATCAACTATTTTGATATCGGCATGTTTGAAAGAGCAAAACTCAAAAAAATCCGTTGCTCCCGCCAACAATGAGTCTGAAAATTTCAGTAAATTAATCGATATTTGCAAAAGCGTCGTTGAAGACAATGTCAGCGGCGGCATCGACTCAAAAGTAGTAGAGGTTCCCTATGACTACAAAAAACTGGCAGATAAAAACAAAATTTCTTTAGGTAGAAGCATTGTCTATGAAAAAGCTAAAGAACAAGGAATTGATTTCGACATTGAAGAAATAAAGGCCAAGAGCATTGGTGAGACCTTAAAGCAGGTCAAAATTGACGATGCGGGCATTGTGCATAATGTGAAAAAAGCAGAACCAAAAAATCCTGACCAGGAGCCAAAAATAAAGGAACCGCCAAAAGATAAACCAATTTCTGAGGAGAAAAAAGATCCAAAACCGGAAGTTAAGCCAATAGATGGGCAACAAGAAAAGCCGAAACCCGAGCCAAAGGCCAAACCTGAAGAAAAGCCCGCAGTTGCGCCAAAAGACTCTTTAGGAGAGAAGCCTGCTCCAAAGCCAAAAGATGGTGAAAAGGAGGAACCCAAGAATAAAGCTGAGGTAAAACCCGAGGTTGAACCGAAGCATACACCCGAAGAGAAGCCAAAAGACAAGCTCGAAGGTAAACCTGACATTGAACCGAAGAATGCTCCGAAAGAAAAGCCGAAGTATGAGCTCAAAAATATGCCTGAAGCTGGACTTAAGGATGGTCCAAAAGAAACACAAAAGGATAATCCGGAAAGTCTCCCGAAACCGGACAATAAGCTCTAAAAATGCGAAAATCCACACAAAAGATAAATTCGAAGAAAAAGTGAATACTCTAAATATCAAAGTTTTATGTAAATTTAAACTATAATCAAAAGCCTCCTTCTTGCCAACAGTTGTAAAAACAATGTTCAAGAAGCAGGCTTTTTATATTTATGCCCTATCCATGGTTCGAGCAAATAACAGCCGAAAATACTGCAACGCATACTATTATTGTAAAAAACATTTGACAAACTAATCCCAAGAACTTTATAAAACAACCGGTATTTCACGAACAATATCCATTCTCCTTTGCTCCGCATCAACTTTGCACACATAAGCCATAAGGTCAACACCGGCTTCTGCGGCTGCTTTTAACGCGTTGGCAAAATCCTTGTCCGTCCTGGCATTGGGCCTTACAACATCCGCATCCTCTCTCTGGACAATAAAAACAACCCCTGCCTTTTTCCCGCTCAGGCTTATCTTTGCCAGCTCCTCAAGGTGCCGGGTACCTCTTTTTGTTGGAGCATCGGGGAAAAATCCCTGTCTGTTTTCCACAAGTGTTACACCTTTAACTTCAATATAGAATTCGTTTCCTTCCGAAAACAGTCCAAAATCAAAGCGGCTGTTTAGTAAAGTTACTTCCCGGCGTATTTCGCCATAACCGCGGAATTTCTCAAACTTCCCTTGAATTAGTGCTTCATGCATTATTCTGTTGGGTGCATTGGCGGAGTCAATGGATACCCATATCCCGTTTTTCCTCACCAATATCAGCCCAAAGCGGGTCTTTCTCTCCATCCCGTCGTATTTCCTAACCATGACAGACGCTCCCTCTTCCAGGAGCTCTTTTAGTCTTCCCGTGTTCGGAACATGGGCCAATTCCTGTACTCCATCAACTTCCACAGAAGCTACAAACCGATTCAACCTTTTAATAAACTTTGCTTCTACAAGCTCTCCTTCAATTCGCATCTTATACTCCTTTTAATTTAAGTTCCGAAAAATAGCTATTTAATGCAAAGAACAAATGTAACATAGGATTAATTACCCATAATAAACATAAGCATAACACAATAATCAAATTTCTATTATGTAAATTTAATACTATTAAAAAAAATTTTCAAACGTGCGACTTAAAAAGATCTGCTCTTGCGAATGAATAATATAAAGTTATGGGTTTATAGATTTTTTCTTATGGCCATAAAGAAAAAATCTATAATACCGTGTATTTAACACTGGCTTATTAAAAATTATTATTTTAAAAATTTTAAAAAAAAGGGGGAGCAAAATGAAGCAAAAATTACTGGTAACTTGCATGATTCTAATGTCTTTCGCCATTTCCTTCGTTCTGTTTCCAGTAAACGTGCAAGCTAATGTGACAATCACGTCAAACCAGACGGGTACTCACGGCGGGTATAACTACGAATACTGGAAGGACACAGGAAATGGAACCATGATTCTCAAAGACGGTGGTGCGTTTAGTTGTGAATGGAGTAATATCAACAATATATTATTCCGTAAAGGTTTCAAATACAACGAAACGCAAACACACCAGCAACTCGGAAACATAACGGTAACCTATTCCTGCAACTACCAGCCAAACGGAAACTCATACCTGGGAGTATATGGCTGGACTTCTGACCCGCTCGTAGAATATTACATCATTGAGAGCTGGGGCAACTGGAGACCCCCAGGAGCAACATCAAAGGGTACTATTACCGTTGATGGCGGTACATACGATATATACGAGACCACCAGAATAAATCAGCCTTCCATCAAGGATAACACTACTTTCCAACAGTACTGGAGCGTGCGCACATCAAAGCGTACAAGCGGAACCATATCCGTAAGCGAGCACTTTAAGGCTTGGGAACGTATGGGTATGAAGATGGGAAAAATGTATGAGGTTGCTTTGGTTGTAGAAGGATATCAAAGCAGCGGAAAAGCTGATGTAACCAGCATGACAATCACTGTTGGCGGTTCTCCCGCATCACCTCAGCCCACACCTGTACCGACTCCAAGAAGTGCTTTTACAAAGATTGAGGCTGAAGAGTACAATTCCCTTAAGTCATCAACCATTGAAACTATAGGTACTTCCGGCGGAGGAAGCGGTATAGGCTATATCGAAAGCGGCGACTATCTGGTATTTAACCAAATAGACTTTGGAAACGGTGCAAATTCTTTCAAAGCACGGGTTGCATCCGGTGCGGACACACCTACCAAAATTGAGTTGAGGCTTGGAAGCGCATCCGGTACTCTTATAGGTACCCTTACAGTGCCTTCTACAGGCGGTTGGAACGATTATGAAGAAAAATCCTGCAGCATAACAAATACTACAGGAATAAAAGACCTGTACCTGGTATTCTCAGGTCCCGTTAATATCGACTACTTCATATTTGATTCCGCGAGTATAGGTCCCTCACCTACTCCTACGTCACAGCAACCGTCCTCTTTGGGTGATTTAAACGGAGACGGCAGAGTTAATTCAACGGATTATTCGGCTTTGAAAAGACATATACTCAATATAAACAAGCTTTCGGGAAGCGCTCTTGCCAATGCTGATGTAAACCGCGACGGCAAGGTTGATTCTACTGACCTTATGATGCTGCACAGATATATTCTTGGTGTTATTACTAAACTTGGATAATATTCCAGATGGAGGAGGGGAGAGCAAAATGAAGCAAAAATTACTGGTAACTTGCATGATTCTAATGTCTTTTGCCATTTCCTTCATCCTTTTTCCGGTAAACGTACAAGCTGATGTGACTATCACGTCAAACCAGACGGGTACTCACGGCGGGTACAACTACGAATACTGGAAGGATTCAGGAAACGGGACCATGATTCTCAAAGACGGTGGTGCGTTTAGTTGTGAATGGAGTAATATCAACAATATATTATTCCGTAAAGGTTTCAAATACAACGAAACGCAAACACACCAGCAACTCGGAAACATAACGGTAACCTATTCCTGCAACTACCAGCCAAACGGAAACTCATACCTGGGAGTATATGGCTGGACTTCTGACCCGCTCGTAGAATATTACATCATTGAGAGCTGGGGCAACTGGAGACCCCCAGGAGCAACATCAAAGGGTACTATTACCGTTGATGGCGGTACATACGATATATACGAGACCACCAGAATAAATCAGCCTTCCATCAAGGATAACACTACTTTCCAACAGTACTGGAGCGTGCGCACATCAAAGCGTACAAGCGGAACCATATCCGTAAGCGAGCACTTTAAGGCTTGGGAACGTATGGGTATGAAGATGGGAAAAATGTATGAGGTTGCTTTGGTTGTAGAAGGATATCAAAGCAGCGGAAAAGCTGATGTAACCAGCATGACAATCACTGTTGGCGGTTCTCCCGCATCACCTCAGCCCACACCTGTACCGACTCCAAGAAGTGCTTTTACAAAGATTGAGGCTGAAGAGTACAATTCCCTTAAGTCATCAACCATTGAAACTATAGGTACTTCCGGCGGAGGAAGCGGTATAGGCTATATCGAAAGCGGCGACTATCTGGTATTTAACCAAATAGACTTTGGAAACGGTGCAAATTCTTTCAAAGCACGGGTTGCATCCGGTGCGGACACACCTACCAAAATTGAGTTGAGGCTTGGAAGCGCATCCGGTACTCTTATAGGTACCCTTACAGTGCCTTCTACAGGCGGTTGGAACGATTATGAAGAAAAATCCTGCAGCATAACAAATACTACAGGAATAAAAGACCTGTACCTGGTATTCTCAGGTCCCGTTAATATCGACTACTTCATATTTGATTCCGCGAGTATAGGTCCCTCACCTACTCCTACGTCACAGCCGACGTTGGCTTTGGGTGATTTAAACGGAGACGGCAAAGTCAACTCAACAGATTATTCGGCTTTGAAAAGACATATACTCAATATAAACAAACTTTCGGGAAGTGCTCTTGACAATGCTGATTTAAACGGTGACGGCAAGGTTGATTCCACTGACCTTATGATTCTGCACAGATACCTTCTCGGTATAATCACATCTTTCCCACGCAGCAGCACACAAACCTAGCAACCCACCGCAACCAACCAGCCCGCCGCAACCGACAATTAATCCAAATGCAAAGCTTGTGGCCCTTACCTTTGACGACGGTCCGGACAATGTGCTTACGGCAAGGGTTCTCGATAAGCTTGATAAATATAATGTTAAAGCAACATTCATGGTGGTTGGCCAAAGAGTTAACGATTCTACAGCAGCCACCATCAAGAGAATGGTTAATTCGGGCCATGAGATAGGAAATCATTCATGGGGTTATTCGGGCATGGCTAACATGAGTGCTGCGGATATAAGGAAATCTATTGCCGATACAAATGCAGCCATCCAAAAATATGCAGGAACGACACCTAAGTTCTTCCGTCCACCGAACCTTGAAACAAGTCCTACATTATTCAACAATGTTGACTTGGTATTTGTAAGCGGTCTGACGGCAAATGACTGGGTTCAGTCCACAACTGCACAGCAGAGGGCATCGGCAATTATAAACGGTGTTAAAGACGGCACAATAATTCTGCTGCACGACGTTCAACCCGAACCTCATCCTACACCGGAAGCTTTGGATATAATTATTCCAACACTAAAAAGTCAGGGCTACGAATTCGTAACCTTAAGCGAGTTGTTCAGATTAAAAGGTGTTCCAATAGATCCATCAGTTAAAAAGATGTATTACTCTGTACCATAAGCAAAATTCAGATATTTGACCGTTAAAATGAGGGGAATAATTTTACTCCCCTCATTTTACTTTAATTTTACTATTTTTATTAAAAAATGATTATCCCACAAAAAGTATCGGTTCTAAATAAAATTTCTTAAACCTATT